>JADGNU010000294.1 GCA_017883305.1 Candidatus Aminicenantota bacterium
TCTTATCTTTGATGACCCGCACCCCTGCCGACCGCGAGTCCGCCTCGACGAGCGTCTCGATGCGGCCCTTGCGGACGTCGACGTTGAACTCGTTGCCGTCGATGACGGAGACCTCGGCTTCTTCGGCGCCGCACTTGCGGGCGTATTCGACGAGCTCCGCGGCGAGGTCGCGGAGGGCCGGCGCCGGCTTCGAGACATCGCGCCTCTTCATGACCGGCCTCCGACCGTCATCTTGGCGATCCGGAGCGTGGGGCAGCCGTCGTTGACCGGGACGTCCTGGCCGTCCTTGCTGCAGGTCCCGGTCTGGAGCCCGAAGGCGAGATCGCTGCCGACGCGGTCGAGCTTCTGCAGGATGTCGATGTTCGTGCCGATGAGCGTCGCCTGCTTGACCGGAGCCGTGAGCTTGCCGTGCTCGATAAGGTAGCCGAGGCTCACGGAGAAGGTGAACTTGCCCGAATCCTCGACTTGGCCGCCCGAAAGGCTGGCGACGTAAAAACCTTTCTGGACCGAACGCAGGATGTCCTCGGGTGCGTCGAGGCCAGGTCCGATGTAGGTGTTGGACATCCGCGGGATGGGCCAGTGGCTGTAATCCTGGCGCCGGCCGTGTCCCGTGAGCGGCGCGCCGCCCATCAGCCGCGACGAGAGCTTGTCCTGGAGAAGCCCGCGCACGATGCCCTTTTCGATGAGCAGGGTCCGCTTCGGCGCCGTCCCTTCATCGTCGATGTTGTAAGAGCCCCGGGACGATGGGATGGTCGGGTCGTCGAAGATCGTGACCAGCTCGGACCCGACGCGCCGGCCCATTTTGTTCCAGAAGATGGAGGTCCTCTTGCGGTTGAAGTCGGCTTCGAGCAGGTGGCCGACGGCCTCGTGGATAAGGACGCCGCTGTGGCCCGGTGCGAGGACGATGGGCATCTCGCCGGCCGGGGCGTCGACGGCCTCGAGCAGGAGCAGCGCTTCGCGGGCCGCCTCGCGGCCGATCTCGCGGGGGGGCAGGACGTCGCGGAAGAACTCCATGCCGACCCGCCCGCCGCCTCCCCAGTAGCCCGATTCGCGCTTGCCGCCGTCCTCGGAGATGGCGGCGCAGACGAGCTTGACCATAGGCCGCGTGTCGCGGACGAGAAGGCCTTCGGAGTTGGCGATGCAGACGTGGACCAGGGAATCCGAATAATGGGCCTTGACCTTGACGATGCGCGGGTCCTGGGACTTGGCCGCGTCGTAGGCCTCGCGGACGAGCTTGATCTTCTCGCGCAGAGAGGCTTCATGGACGGGGCGATGGACGATGTAGCGGCTTGTCGACCGGGTCCGGTCGTGGAGCGGCGGCGGAAGGGGCAGGGCCGCCTTGCCCCGGGCGATGGCCGCGGCCGTCTGGGCCGTCTTCTTGACCTTGTCCATGGAGAAGTCGTTCGTGTATCCGAAGCCGGTCCGGTCGCCGCGCAGGACCCGGATGCCCATCCCCAAGCTGACGGCCTCGGCCGTCTCCTTGATGATGTCCTCCTCCATGTTGATGAAGTCGTAGGTCCGGTGCTCCATGAAGATCTCGGCGAACTCGCCGCCGCTCGAGAGAGCGACGCCGAGGACTTCGCGCAGGTCGGCCGCCGAGAGGCCGAAATGATCGACGTAGGGGAGGGGGGCCCCGGACTCTTTAAAATGGGGACGTTTCTGTTTTTCCACGGCGGGGCCATGATGGCACATTCGGCTGCTTCAGGCAAACCGGGGGGACGCGTACAAAGCGTACATGTCTCCCCAGGCCGATTGACGGCTAACAGGCCATAGAGCTATAATTTACGCTGACCATGGGAACTGAGGACCTCAAGCAAGCGATAGACGTGGCTATCGACGCCGCGCTCCGCGAGGACATGCCCGAGGGCGACGTCACCTCCGAGAGCACCATTCCGGTGGACGCCCGTTCGGAAGCCTTCTTCCTGGCCAAAGAGGAGGGCGTCCTGGCCGGCCTCGAGGTCGCCTCACGGGTTTTCGCCAAGATCGACCCCTCGGTCATCTTCATCGAGCGGTTCCGCGACGGCGCCGCCTTCCACCAGGGCGACAAGCTGGCCCGCGTCAAGGGGCCGACGATCGTCCTGCTCAAGGGCGAGCGGACCGCCCTGAACTTCCTTCAGCACATGTGCGGCGTCGCCACGGCCACGCGCCGGTTCGTCGACGCCATTGCCGGCACCAAGACCCGCATTCTCGATACGCGCAAGACGACGCCCGGCCTGCGCCTCCTCGAGAAATACGCCGTGCGGACCGGGGGCGGTACCAACCACCGCATCAGCCTGTCCGACATGGTCCTGATCAAGGACAATCACCTGCGCTTCGTCGGGAGCGTTGGCGAGGCCGTCCGGCGGGCCCGCTCCAGGATCCGCCCGGGCATCCGCATCGAGGTCGAGGCGGGGAGCCTGCTCCAGGTCCGCGAAGCCCTGGCCGCGGGCGCCGACATGATCATGCTCGACAACATGCCGCTCGAGACGATGAAACAGGCAGTCGCCCTGGCCCATGGCCGCGTGCCGCTCGAAGCCTCGGGCAACATGACCCTAGACCGCGTCCGGGCCGTCGCCGAGACTGGCGTCGATTTCATCTCCGCCGGCGCCTTGACCCATTCGGCCAAGGCCGTCGACATCAGCATGGATTTCATCCGCTGAGGTCCCCATGAGCACACGTGACATCCGGACCGACATCCTGATCATCGGCTGCGGCATCGCCGGCGCCTCCGCGGCGCTCGAGGCCGCCGACGCCGGGCTCGATGTCGTCATCATCAACAAGGACGCCCGGGCCGAGGAATCCAACACCTATTACGCCCAGGGCGGCATCGTCTCCTTCGCCCCGGACGACCAGCCCGAGCTCCTCAAGCGGGACATCCTCGAAGCTGGGGACAGCGTCGGCGATCCGGCGGCCGTCGACATCCTGGTCGCGGACGGACCCCGTCTCGTCCAGGAAACGCTCATCGACAAGCTCAAGATCCCCTTCACCCGAAGCTCGCCTGATTCGCTCGACTATGCCCTCGAAGGGGGCCACTCGCGCCGCCGCATCCTGCACGTCGAGGACGCGACCGGCCGGACGATCGAGGACCGCTTCCTCCGCGCCCTCAGGAAGAATCCCCGGGTGACGCTCCTCACCGGCCGGACGGCCGTCGATCTCCTGACCGTTCCCCACCATTCGAAGAATCCCGTGGCCTATTATCGCGAGCCGCAGGCGATCGGCGCCTACGTCCTCGACGACGACTCGGGCGAGGTCGGACGGGTCTTCGCCCCGTTCACCATCCTGGCCACGGGCGGCTGCGGCTCCGT
>JADGNU010000087.1 GCA_017883305.1 Candidatus Aminicenantota bacterium
GTATCGGATCCTGTTCCCGCTCGACAAGCTCTACGGCTACAATTTCCATTCGCTCCAGCTCGGCGACAACGGCCTGTTCGTCAAGGTCATGGGTTTCAAGTCGTCCGACCATCCTCGCATCCTCAGCTCGCATCACCAGGCGCTGGAGAAGATGGGCCAAGGGCTCGTGGCCATCGCCAGCTCGCGCGACGGCAAGATCGTCGAGGCCGTCGAGCACAAGAAATACCCCAACGTTCTCGGCATCCAGTTCCACCCCGAGCATCCGCTCCTGTTCGACCCCGAGCCGCGTCAGCGCCAGAAGCCGGGCGACACGCCGACGAGCTACCTGGCCATCCTCGAGGGAACTCCGCCGAGCGTCGCGTTCAACAAGGGCATCTGGCGCTGGTTCGCCGGCAAGCTCGTCGAAAGCCACGGCAAATAAGGAGGCCCCCATGAGATACGGCATCGGCGTGACACTCGTGATCGTCGTCCTCGCGGCGGCTTGCGCCAAACCGGCCAAGGCGCCGGAAGGGATCCTGTTCAAGGACGACCTGGCCTTTCTCAAGTCCCATACGAACGTCGTCGTGCTCAGCGGCGCCGACGGCCAGGCCCATGTCGCCGTCAATCCCGACCTCCAGGGGCGGGTCATGACCAGTACGGCCGCCGGTCCCGAGGGGCTGAGCTTCGGCTGGATCGGCCGGGAAGCCATTGCCTCGGGCGCCAACAACCCGCATATGAACGCGTTTGGCGGGGAGGACCGCTTCTGGCTCGGCCCGGAGGGCGGCCAGTTCTCGATCTTCTTCAAGAAGGGCGATCCTTTCGATCTCGACCACTGGTGGACACCGCCGGCCGTCAATGAGGGGTCGTTCGATATCGCGTCCCAGGACGCGGGCCGCATCCATTTCCGCAAGGTCATCCACCTCGTGAACTACTCGGGGACGGAGTTCGACGTCGAGGTCAACCGCGAAGTCAGCCTGCTCGGGTCCGCCGAGGTCGCCTCTCTCGGAGTCCCCGTTCCCGCGGGCGTCAAGATGGTCGCTTATGCGTCCACCAACGCCGTCACCAACCTCGGCGTGAACGTCTGGACCAAGGACACCGGCCTGCTTTCGATCTGGATCCTGGGCATGTTCAACCCGTCGCCTGCGACGACGATCGTCATCCCGTTCAAGGGCGGATCCGAGCCCGCGCTCGGCCCGGCGGTGAACGACGCCTATTTCGGCAAGGTCCCGGCCGACCGGCTCGTCGTCAAGGAGAACGAGGGGATCCTCTTCTTCAGCGGCGACGGCAAGTACCGGAGCAAGATCGGCATCTCGCCCCTGCGGGTGAAACCCTTCGCCGGAAGCTACGACGCCGCGAACAAGGTCCTGACGCTCGTCCACCTGACCGTTCCGGAGGGAGCGGCCGACTACGTCAATTCGATGTGGGAGATCCAGGAGAAGCCGTACGCCGGGGACGTCGTCAACAGCTACAACGATGGGCCGGCTTCGCCGGGCGCCAAGCCGCTCGGGCCGTTCTTCGAGCTCGAAACGTCGTCGCCCGCCGCGGCCCTCGGCCCCGGGGAGACGGCGACCCACGTCCATACGACGATGCACTTCCAGGGCCCGGAGAAGGCCCTCGACGGGATCGCGCGGAAGATGCTCGGCGTGAGCCTCGCGGAGATCAAAAAGGTCTTCAAGTAGATCGGGGACGCGACGGGGATCTCCGCGCTCCCCCGCTCGCGCTTTTGACCCGTGTCCGACTTGACAGAGTCGGTTGCTCTTATGTATATTCATTGTAGATACATTTTGAGGGAAGAATGAAGACCCGCGTCCAAAAGTGGGGCAACAGCTTGGCTGTACGCATCCCCAAGTCCTTCGCCGACGACCTGGGCCTCAAGAACAACTCGGCGGTCGAGATGTCGCTCGAGGAGGGCGCAGTGGTCGTCAAGCCCGATAAAGATCGGACCTGGGATCTCGACTCGCTCCTGGCCGATGTGACCGACCAGAACATCCATCCCGCGTGGGAGACAGAAGGCGCGGCACCCGGCGCGACGGAGGGGTCCGGAGGGGACAGCCGATGAAGCAGGTCTTTTTCGCTCCCGACCGCGGCGACGTCGTCCTGCTCTCTCTCTCTTCATTCTTGGGCAGGTGGCGAGACGCCTCTCCACGGGCCCGGTCGTCTCTTCGCTGTGCGGCGGTCGTTCTGTCGCCGCAATCCTATAACCAACGTGTCGGCCTGGCCGTCCTCTGCCCGATCTCGGCGCGGGTCAAAGGATACCCCTTCGAGGTTCCCATCCCGCCCGACCTGCCTGTCGGGGGCGTCGTCCTGGCGGACCAGGCTGTCAGCCTTGATTGGCGGGCCTGCCGGGCAGAGAGGATCGGCTCCGTGCCCCCGAATGTTCTCCAGGAGGCCCTGGGCAAGCTTCGCGCGCTCATGTCATAGCCCTCGGTCGACCTTCCCCGTTTGTCCTTTTCTATTGACAAACGAGCATAAACATCCGGTCATCGGTGTGACGGGCGGTCCCCTCCCGCTCCTCAATGGATGCGGCGGGAGGGGCCTTAATTCCCTTGGCTGGCTTATGAGGAAGGCTAAACAGACCGTCAGCGACCGCCACCGATATCTCGACCCACTTTCTCCGGTCGGGAACTAAAAACGATGGGTCATAAATGCGGTACGATACGTCACGCCCCGTGTGTCTCTTGACAGCCGCCCCTCCGGCACCCATTGTGAGGGCAGATCGAGGACGACCATGAACCTTTCAACCGAGGGAGCCCGAATCCGACAGCGGTGAGAAGGGGCTGGTCCGCTTTCAAGGGGGGGAAGGCGGAGGAAGAGATGCGAACTGCCCTGAGGGTCCAGGTGGAGGACCCCCGAGCGTCTCTCCTTCCGCCTGTTTTTTTGTTCGGGAACCGGGGTGTCCCCGTTTTTAGGGGCCAGTGAAGACCGCTTCTGCCTCTTGGGTGTACTTCCCGTCCGGTCCGAAGAGAATGAGCGGGGGCATGAGTTCGGGCTGCCGGGCGGCGTGCTCTAATTCGATCAAAAACAGGTTCGGCGGCTCGCCTGCTCGCGGCAGGACGGACCTGAGCCGCACGGCCGACAGGCCGCTCTCCCCCGCCGCCGCGAGAAAGTCTTCCCGCCGCTTCTCGGGGTAGACAAAACAAGCCCGGCCCGCGGGCGCGAGCCACTCCGCCGTCTTTTCCAGGATCTCGCCGATGCCGCCGTGCAGCTCGTGCTTGGCCGCAGATCTTTCGGCCGAGGAGCTCAGAAATCCGCTCGCTTTCCTGATATAGGGCGGATTGGAAAAGATAAGGTCGAACGACCGGTCCGGATCGTAGGTCCGCAGGTCCGCGCGCACGATCTCGATCCTGTCCCCGAGGCCGTTGAGCTCGACGTTGCGCTCGGCAAGATCGGCCAGCCCCGGCTGGAGCTCGACCGCCGTGATGCGCCCGAAGGGCTTGACGCTCAAGAGCAGGGAGATGACACCGTTCCCCGTTCCGATCTCGAGCGCCTCGTCTCCAGGCCGCGTCCGGATGAAGTCGGCGAGCAGCGGCGCGTCGACGGAAAACCGGTAGCCTTTTTTCGACTGGAGGATGCGGATCCGCCCGCGATAGAACGTGTCGAGCGTCTCGCCGTTACGCCGCGGCGTCGCCGGAGTCGTCATCTTCGCCGACCTCGGTCATGACCACGACCTTCTCGGGCTGGACCTGGGCGTAGCCGCCCCGGATCGCGAACGATTCCTCGCTGCCGCCCTCGCGATAGATGAGCTTGCCCTTGCCGATCCCGACGAAGAGCGGCCGGTGACCGGGGAGCACCCCGATCTGGCCCTCGAGCGTGGGCAGAAAGACGGCCTCGACGTCGGCCTCGGCGAGCAGGCGCCGCGGGGTCACGACTTTGAGGTGGATGGTCGCCGGCAATCCGTCGCTCATTCCGCCCTCAGCTCCTCGGTCCGCTTGGCCACGTCGTCGATGTTTCCCGCCATGTAGAAAGCCTGCTCGGGCTTGTCGTCGTGGAGGCCCTCGGTGATCTCCTTGAAGCCGCGCACGGTCTCTTCGACAGGGACGTACTTGCCGGGCCGCCCCGTGAACTCCTCGGCGACGGAGAAGGGCTGGGACAAGAAGCGCTGGATCTTCCGGGCCCGGGCCACGATGACCTTGTCCTCGTCGGACAGCTCCTCGATGCCGAGGATGGCGATGATGTCCTGAAGGTCGCGATAGCGCTGGAGGATCTCCTTGACCTTGCGGGCCACGGCATAGTGCTCCTCGCCGACGATGAGGGGGTCGAGGATGCGCGAGAACGAGGCCAGCGGGTCGACGGCCGGGTAGATGCCGATATCGGTCAGGGCCCGCGACAGGTTCGTCGTCGCGTCGAGGTGGGAGAAGGTGGTGGCCGGGGCGGGGTCGGTGAAGTCGTCGGCCGGGACGTAAATCGCCTGGACCGACGTGATCGAGCCCTTCTTCGTCGAGGTGATGCGCTCCTCGAGCTCGCCCAGCTCCGTCGCCAGGTTGGGCTGGTAGCCGACGGCCGAGGGCATCCTGCCAAGAAGGGCCGAAACCTCCGACCCGGCCTGGGTGAAGCGGAAGATATTGTCGATGAAGAGGAGGATGTCCTGGCCCATTTCGTCGCGGAAGTACTCGGCGACCGAAAGCGCGGTCAGCCCGACCCTCAGGCGGGCCCCAGGCGGCTCGGTCATCTGGCCGTAGATGAGGGCCGTCTTGCTGATGACGCCCGAGCCCTTCATTTCGATCCAGAGGTCGTTGCCCTCGCGCGTCCGCTCGCCCACCCCGGCAAAGACCGAGTAGCCGCCGTGCTTCAGGGCGACGTTGTGGATGAGCTCCTGGATGATGACCGTCTTGCCGACGCCGGCGCCGCCGAACAGGCCGATCTTGCCCCCCTTGAGGAAGGGCTGGATGAGGTCGATGACCTTGATGCCCGTCTCGAACATCTCGCGTTTCGTGCTCTGGTCCTCGAGGGTGGGCGGCACGCGGTGGATGGGGTAGCGCTTCTCGGTGACGATGGGGCCCAGCTTGTCGATCGGCTCGCCAATGACGTTCATGACCCGGCCGAGCGTGCCCTCGCCGACCGGGACCTCGATCGGCCCGCCGAGGCTCTCGGCCTTCATGCCCCGCGACAGGCCGTCGGTCGGGTGCATGGAGACGCAGCGGACGCGGTCCTCGCCGATGTGCTGTTCGACCTCGACGATGATGCAAATAGGCTCGGCGACATCGAAGCCCTCGCTCGTCACCTTGATGGCGGTGTAGATCTCGGGCAGGGCCCCGCCTTCGAACTTGACGTCGACGACGGGCCCGATGACCTGGACGACGGTTCCGATCTTGGCGTCTTTGGAATCCATAAGTGGTCTCCCTATTCTTTCTGTTTGAGCGCTTCGACGGCGGTCATGATCTCCAGGAGCTCCTTGGTGATGCCGGCCTGGCGGATCTTGTTGAGCTGGAGGACGAGGTCGTCGATGAGCTCCTTGGCGTTCTTGGTGGCGTTGTCCATGGCCATCATCCGGGCCGCCTGTTCGGCCGCCTGCGATTCATGGAAGGCGTGGAGGATCTGGCTCTCCACATAGAGCGGCAAAATGAAGCCGGCCAGCCGCGCAGCCGTGGGATCCCAGTCGGGAAGCCACGTCGCCGAGGTCTCCGGCCCCGCCAGCGGTTCGATGGGCAGGACCTGGTGGGTCATGATCCGCGGCGCCAGAATGGACTTGAACTCGTTGGTGACGATGTAGACGGCGTCGATCTTCTGAAAGGCGTAGTCCCGCATGAGCTCTTCGGCCAGGTCCCGGAGCTCTTCCCGCGACAGCCGGTCGGTCCGGTCGCCGAAAGTCCGGTCCACCGGATAGGGACCCTTCCGGAAGTGGACCGTCGCCTTCTTGCCGATGAGGACGAGCCGGACTTCGGCCGACTTGGCTTTTCCGGCGAGGAACGCGTCGGCCGCGGCCAGGAGGTTCGAATTGTAGGCCCCGGCCAGGCCCTTGTCGGACGTGATGACGATGACCTCGATCCTCTTTTCATCCCGGCGGAGAAGCAAGGGGTGCGTCCCGACGGTGGCCCAGTAGGCCAGCCGGTTCATCAACTCGGGGAAGATGTGCCAGAAGGGCCGCGCCTCCAGGACCGTCCGCTGCGCTTTGCGGAACTTGGCCGTCGAAACGGTCTTCATCGCCTGCGTGATCTGCTCGCTGTTCCGGACGCTTTGGATCCGCCGGCGAAGGTCGATGAGGGTCGGCATGCTACTTCAGGCCCTCCTTGAAGATCTCGTTGAACGCCAGGAGGGCGGCGCTGATCTCGCCGTCGAGGGCCGTGTCGATGTGTTTCTTCTCGCGGATCTTGGTCAGGATGTCGGCGTGGGTCTTCTCGAAGTGGTCGTAGAGCTTTTTCTCATAATTGCGGACCTCCGAGACCGGGATGCCGTCGAGGTAGCCCCGATTTCCGGCGTAGATGATGAGGACCTGCTTCTCGACGGGCAGCGGAGAGTACTGGCCCTGCTTGAGGATCTCGGTCAGCCGCTCGCCCCGGTCGAGCTGGGCCTGGCTCGTCCTGTCGAGCTCGGTCCCGAACTGGGCGAAGGTGACCAGGTCGCGGTACTGGGCCAGGTCGAGCTTGAGCTTGCCGGCGACCTGTTTCATGGCCTTGATCTGGGCGTTGCCGCCGACGCGCGACACGGAGATGCCGACGTTGATGGCCGGCCGGACGCCGGCGTTGAACAGCTCCGGCTGAAGATAGATCTGGCCGTCGGTGATGGAGATGACGTTGGTCGGGATGTAACCTGAAACGTCGCCGGCCTGGGTCTCGATGATGGGCAGGGCCGTCAGCGAGCCGCCGCCGAGCTCGTCGTTGAGCTTGGCCGCCCGCTCGAGGAGGCGCGAGTGGAGGTAGAAGACGTCGCCGGGGTAGGCCTCGCGGCCCGGCGGCCGGCGCAGCAGGAGCGAGATCTCGCGGTAGGCGGCGGCGTGCTTGGACAGGTCGTCGTAGATGATCAGGGCGTGGCGGCGGTTGTCTCGGAAGTATTCGCCGATGGCGCAGCCGGAAAAAGGCGCCAGGTACTGGAGCGGGGACGGGTCGCTGGCCGACGAGGCGACGACGATCGTGTAGTCCATGGCCCCGGCGTCCTCGAGGGTCTTGACGATCTGGGCGACCGTGGAGTTCTTCTGGCCGATGGCGACGTAGATGCAGACGACATCGGAATTCTTCATGTTGAGGATGGTGTCGATGACGATGATCGTCTTGCCGGTCTGGCGGTCGCCGATGATGAGCTCGCGCTGGCCGCGGCCGATGGGGATCATCGCGTCGATGGCCTTGATGCCCGTCTGCAGGGGCTCGCGGACGGGCTGGCGGTCGACGACGCCGGGGGCCAGGCGCTCGACGAACATGAAGGTGTCCGTCGTGATCGGCCCCTTGCCGTCGAGGGGCTGCCCCAGTGGGTTGACGACGCGGCCGATCATCGCCGGGCCCGCCGGGACCTGCATGATCCGCCGGGTCCTCTTGACCACGTCCCCCTCGCCGATGAGGTGGCTTTCGCCGAGCAGGACGACGCCGACGTTCTCCTCCTCGAGGTTCAAGGCCAGGCCGAAGACGCCGTGGGGGAACTCCAGGAGCTCGTTGGACATGACCCGGTCGAGGCCGTAGACACGGGCGATGCCGTCGCCGACCGAGGTGACGGTGCCGACCTCGCGGATGTCGACCTCTTGGGTGAAGCCTTCGATCTGCTGCTGGATGATCTTGGTGATCTCATCGGCTTTGATGCTCATGACAACCTCTATTCACGTCCGAGTCGCTCTTGGAGCGCGGCGAGCTCGCCCTCGACGGACACGTCGTAGACGATGTGGCCCTTGCGCAGGGCCAGGCCGCCGACGAGCCCGGGGTCGGCCTTGAGGACGAGGCGGACGGGCTTTCCTTCGGAGGACGCGAGTCCCCGGGTCAGCCGGTCCTGCTGGGCGGCGGTCAGCGGCACGGCCGAGGCGACCTCGTAGGTCACGATGCCCTGTTTCTCGCTCCAGGCTTCGGGCAGCGCATCGACGATGTCGGGCAGAAGCTCCATCCTTTTATGGTGCTGGAGGAGGGTGAGGAACCGCGACGCTTTCGGGCCCGTGCCCGAACGGGACAGGATCCCGGCGAGGACGGCCTCCCTCCTTCGGGCGTTGATAAAGGGGCTGACGAGCGCCCGCCGTAGATCCCCGTTGGAGAGAAAGATCTCGAGGAAGGCGCGGACATCCGCCCCCACGGACGCGAACTCCCGTTCGTCCCCGAGGGCCCGGGCCAATCCTTCGGCGTACTTTTTAACGAGGGCCAGATTTTTCATGGAGCTTGGACAGCCTGTCGATGGACTTGTCGATGAGGGCCGACTGGGCCTCGGGCGTCAGGCGCCGGCGGATCCTCTCGCGGGCGATGTCGGCGGCCCGGGCGGCGGCGTAGACCTTGAGCTCGCCGACGCTTTGCCGGACCTGTTCGT
This sequence comes from Candidatus Aminicenantota bacterium, assembly GCA_017883305.1. Classification (GTDB taxonomy): domain Bacteria; phylum Acidobacteriota; class Aminicenantia; order Aminicenantales; family Saccharicenantaceae; genus RBG-16-66-30. The sequence continues at coordinate 8,410 of JADGNU010000087.1, forward strand.
CGAGCTCCCGGCGGGTGAAGTTCTTCAGGCGCTCGGCCTCGGCGGCCGCGGCCTGGGAGATGCGCCCGGACTCGCGACGGCCTTCGGCTTCCGCCTCGGCCTTGAGTGTGAGGACCTCGCCCTCGAGGCCGGCCAGCTTGGCCTTCGACGCCTCGGATCTGGCCTCGGCCTCGGTCCGGCCCGTTTGGGCCAGCCGGAGGGATTCCCCGACGTCCACGGTCCTCTTGGCGAGCATGGCTTTGACGGGCTTGCGCATGACGAACGTCAGGCCGCCGAAAAGGACCAGGAAGTTGACGACCTTGCCGAGGAAATCCATGCCCGCGGAAACTTCGCCGCTCATTCTCCGAGGATCCTCTTTTCGATGGTCGCCGCGATCTCTTCGGTGTGCTTGTCGAGGTCCTTCTTGAGCGCTTCCATTTCGCGCCGGAGCTCCGCCTTGGCCTTCGCGACCTCGGCGCGGCCTTCCGCCTGGACCTCCCGGACGAGGCGGCTCTTGTCCTTAAGGGCTTCGGTCTCCGCCGTGTTGCGGATGGCCTCGGCGGCCGCCCGAGCCTCCTTGAGGCCATCCTCGATGCGCTTCAGGTCGCCCTCGGAGGCGCTCCGGGCGCCGTCCTCCGCCGCTTTGTCCCTGGCGATCCGGGCCGCCCGCTCGTCGAGGATGCGCAGGATGGGCTTGAAAAAGATGCGGGTCAGGACGAGGACAAGGATCCAGACGATGGCGAAGACGACCAATGCGGTGGCATCGATTTTTAGCATCAGGCGACTTTCCCAGGGGGAAAAGTAAAGGAAATCTTATCACGAAGCCGGCCGAACTTCAACAAAACGGAACGCGGCACCCGGAGTCCTCCGGCTCCGGGACGGCGAAGATGATGTCCGCCTCCCCGGTCGGGAACTTCTATATCTACTCGTTCGACGGGAAGCTCCTGAACTTGTACAATGTCTACGGCACGCTCCTCAAGGACTACATCGACATGGGCGACAGGCTCATTGCCGAATACGACCACGTCGGCGCCCGCCTCCTCTACTACACGCCGGACCAGATCAACTCCACCCGGGTGGTGACCGACAGCGCGGGGACGAGCAAGGAGCGCGACGCGGAATCCCCGCTCGTTAGCCTGTTTTCCTGGCGCGGCGGGTTTTCAGTGCTTTCTTCTTTTTGATCGTGGCCAGGGCATCCCTGAGAACAGGGAGAGTTAGAACATCTTTGGGTCGGCCGACCGTCTCCTTGCTCTTGATGATCCGGTCCAAAGCCAGGACTCTGACTGTCAGACGCCCGAGATCGACGAGGATCGAGTGGTCTTTTTACTCATCGAACGTGCCCAGCCCGTGCATCGTCAGAACGACGTCGAATAACTCGACGGCCTCTCCTGCGAATGTCGGAGGATGCAAGCCGATCGTTGGAACGAACACGCCACCTGTCTTCGCCAGGGCGGCCCTGATCCCCGGATCCTTGAGCTCTTTAAACCAGAGCTCGATGTCCTGGGTGACGATCGGGGCCCCATGAAGGGCGGCGGCCGCGGCTCCGACGATCATGTAGTCGACCCCGTGCTTGTTGAGCTCCCTTAGGAAAGAGATCTCCTTACCGGTGAAACTCGAGTTTTCTGCCACGGATCAAGCTCCTTCGCAACCGACGGACCGGCTCTTCCTCGAGGAGGAGAAGGGTCAGCCGGACATTGTCCCGATCAAGCTTCGGGCTGGCGGTG
>JADGNU010000295.1 GCA_017883305.1 Candidatus Aminicenantota bacterium
TCTCGTTCTGGTTGAAGGCGCCGTAGGAGGCCGCCGCCGAGAGCCGGGTCCCGGGCAGCGGCTTATAAGTCCCGGACAGATAGAACCTGACGGCGTCGTTGGAAGGGGGGAGGGCCATCCGTCCGTGGGCCGTCCCGTTGCCGGTGCTATAGGCTGAGGCATAGGTCGAATCCGTGATGCGATAGGGGTTGTCCCAGACCAGGGCTTGGACGTCGTTGTCGAAAATTGACGCCGCGACGCCGGCCCGCACCGTGACCTGCTTTTGGTGGTACTCGAGGCTCGTGTCCAGGTTGGTCGTTTGATAATGGATGGGCTCGGGGAGCTCGATGGCGTTGCTGAAGCCGAGCGAGGCCCCGAAGGCCCGGTTCCCACTCCGGGTTTCATGGCTCGCAGTGGCGTTGAAGCTGAAGGGCACGCTCGGCGTGTAGGTGAGATCGGCCGTCGCCGTATGCCGCTCGAGCCCGAGAGCGATCGGTCCCGCGCTCGTGAGGAAGCTCGAGACGAGAGCCCGCGCGGCGGCGATGTTGGTGCCCGTGCCGGTCGGGACGAGGGCCTCGGCCGCGGACCGGATGACGTCGTTCAGGGTGAAGACGCCGGCCGAATGCTCGACGTACGGCGTCGCCGCGAAGAAGCTGAAGCGATGGGGGATCTGATCGTAGCCCAGGTCGAGCCTGAAGGTCCCCCGGTCTCCGAGCTCGGCCCGGAGGCGCTGGTCGGACTGCCCCAGGTTCCTCGCATCGATGCGGACAAAGCGGCTGCCTTTTCTCAGATCCAGGGTCAGGAATGGGACGAAGAGGCCGCGGGGGACGTCTCGATATTCGGTGAACTTGGAGGACCGGGCCGTTTCGCCGACGGCTTGGGCGCCGGCGGTGACGCTGGCCTTGACCACGATCGGGTCGTCCTTCTTTTTGTCCTGGGCCCCGACCGGGAGGGCGCCCAGCCCGATCATCAGGCCCGTCAGTGCGATGGCCAAGATTCTTTGTTTCATGGCGACCCCCCTCATCTCAGGAACGTCTTGCCCGAAGGGTGGTTCGAGCCGTGGATCGTCGAGTGGCAGTTCGTGCAGGACCGGCCGAACAGACGGTTGCTCTCGACGTTGAGCTGGCTCTGATCATAGAGCGTGCCGGGGTGCCGGGTCTCGGAATGGCAGCGCTGGCACAGGAACGGCTCTTTGACCCGGAGCATCTTCAAATGATTGGACCCGTGGGGTTCGTGGCAGGTCATGCAATCCTCGCGGACGGGAACGTGCTCCCAGATGAAAGGGCCTCGCTTTTCGGCGTGGCACCGGTAACACGTTTCCGTTATGGACGCCTGGTCGACGAGGCGTCCGTCCTGGACGGCGTGAGGATTGTGACACGCGGAGCATTCCATCTTGCCTTCCCGGATCGGGTGGTGGGAGGCCCGGAAGAACTGGGCCTTTTTCTGCTTGTGGCAGGTGAAGCAGAGGTCCGTTTCGTGCTCCTTGAGCATGGTCTTTTCGACCTGAGGACTGTGAATGGAGTGACAGTCCTGGCAGGCGAGACCGCGGGATTCGTGCATGCTCCCCAGCCATTCCGTCTGGTTGCCGCGTTCGTGGCAGGTCAGGCACATGGCGGCCTGCTTGTCCTTGGGCAGGGCCTTGGCCGTGATCATCGTCCCCTTGCCGCCGCCCGCGTCCACATGGGTCTTGCCCGGTCCGTGGCACGTTTCGCAGGCATGGCTCGAGCGCATCTCGAAGCCCTTTTGACCATGGATGGATTCGCGGAAGGCGGTCACGGCTTCTTCGTGGCAGGCGGCGCAGGCCTCGATCCCGACATACCCCTCTTCCTGGCGGGCCGCGGCCTTCTCAGGGGCCGCCAGGACCGCAAGAGCGGTCAAGCCCAGGAAGACGGAGAGGGCGGCGAGCGCGGGGAGCGATGTCCTCCGGTGGTTTCTCATCCCAGCCTCCTTTCCCTGATATCCGGACGATGGTTCTCGAGAGTGGCGGTTGGCTTTTCCCCACAAATTATAGCAATACTATAGGATATAAAAAGATATAAAGAAACTGCGCCCTTCTGTCAAGTCCGGGCAGCCCGGTGCACTCCCGTCCCCAAAAGGTGTATCATGAATAGAGAGGAATATTTCCGGCGGCGAGGTGTATGACCTATGGGAGCTCCGACGAGACCGAATGAGCATCCGGAGGATGCCGCCCTCGTCAGGAAAGCCCAGCAGGGAGACATGGACGCTTACGAGAGCCTGGTCCGGAGATACCAGCAGCGGGTCTACGCCGTGTGCCGCCGGCTGACCGGCGCGCACCAGTCCGCCGACGACCTTGCCCAGGAGACCTTCATCAAGGCCTATTTCGCGCTGGCCCGGTTCGATGCCCAATGGCCTCTCTACCCCTGGCTCAGGAAGATCGCTGTCAACTCCGGCCTCAACTACCTCAAATCGCGGGGCCGGGAGAGGCCGCTTGAAGACGGCTCGGTCGGCGGCCGGCGGATGCCGTCGGCCCCCAAGGGTGACGACCCCGCGGAGCAGATGGAGAGAGCGGAATTCCAGGCCAAGCTCGATTGGGCGGTGGAATCCCTTCCCGCCGACCAGAAAAGCGTCTTCGTCCTGAGGTTTCACGAGAGCCTGAGCTACGAGGAGATCTCAGAGACCCTCGGCCTGCCGCTCGGCACCGTCATGTCGCGGCTCAACAGGGCCCGCCAGAAGCTGAAGGAGCTCCTGGCGGATTCCCTCGGAAGGGGAGCTTGAGATGAGACACCGAAAGATCCAGGAACTCATCGGGGCCTACGCCGACGGCGAGCTCCGGGCGGCCGACAAGCCGCGGGTGGAGAAGCATCTCAAGACCTGCCCGAAGTGCCGGCGGGACCTCGAATTCATCCGCAAGATCGCGACAATGGCCGAGTCGTCTCCCCCGGCCCCGCCGGAGCGAGGCTACTGGGACTCTTTCGCCGGACGCGTCCGGGCCGGGATCGCCCGCGAGCAGGCCGGAGCCCCCGCATCCCGAATCGCGGAGGGTAAGATGTTCAAGGATTCGTTCTATCAGCCGGAACGCCGGACGAAACAGAGGGCGGTCCTGTTCCCGCTGTCGCTCATCGCGCACGCCGCCATGATCGTCCTCCTCATCGTGCTTCCCCTTCTCAAGACGGGGAATCTGCCCACGGTCGAAGTCTATAGCGCGTTCCTGGCGCCGCCGCCACCACCCCCCCCGCCCCCGCCGCCGCCGGCCAAGCGCAAGGCGTCGACGGTGAGCGCGCGCATCAAGCGCGTCCAGACCGCGGCCCCGACCGAAGCGGGCCGGCTCGTCGCGCCC
>JADGNU010000296.1 GCA_017883305.1 Candidatus Aminicenantota bacterium
CGGGATAGGGGCCGACGACTGCCGCATGGCCCTCGTCGTCGAAGACTGCGCTCCCTACGGCCTGCTGATCACGAACGGGGAGTTCGTCTCGTTCCACGGGCCGGACCCGACGATGGTCGAGGTCCAAGAGACGAACCGAGGCAGCGTACGCTTCGTGAACGGCTCCTTTTGGGGGCCCTGCAACCAGATCGCCAGGATCGCGGGGGCGGGGACCGTGGGGTTCTCGGATTGCACCTTTGTCGAGTGGGGCGGCGAGCAGGGGACCCGGCCGGCCATCCAGGCCCAGTCCGGAACCCTTCTTGTCCGCGGCTGCGAGTTCCGGCAGGACCGGCCGCAGGTCGAACTCGGCAAGGATGTAACCCGTGCCATCATTGCCGAGAACATCTTGACCGGCCGGGAGAGGATCCTTAACCATTCCAACGGGAATGTGCGGATCGAGCTGAACGTCGGCCGTTGACCGGGACCATGAAGACCGTCCGCCGGGCCTTTTATGCCAGGACCACGAGCGCCGTCGCTCGTGATCTCCTGGGCAGAGTCTTGGTGCGCCGGACTAAGGGGAGGATCTTGAGGGGACGGATCGTCGAGACGGAAGCCTATGCGTCCGGCGATCCGGCCAGTCATGCGTTCCGGGGTCGCACGGAAAGGAACCGGGCCCTCTTCGGAGAAGTCGGCCATGCCTACATCTACCAGACCCACGGTCAATATTGTCTGAACGTCGTGGCCAAGAAGGCCAAGCCGGCCGGCGGAATCCTCATCAGGGCCCTCGAGCCGCTCGAAGGGATCGACTTGATGCGCAGGTCCCGGAAACGATCCGGACTGAGGCGCATCGCGAGCGGTCCCGGGAACCTGAGCCGGGCCATGAGGATCGACCTGCGACTCTATGGCGCGGACCGGACAAAAGAAGGCCCCCTTTTCATCACCGACGACGGCGCGGCGAGTCCGAAGGTCCGCCGGACGGTGAGGATCGGAGTGACCGCGGCCCGCGACAAGCGCTGGCGGTTCGTCGTCGAGGGCAGCCCCTTTATCACGCGGCCGCGCCTCCAATGCTGAGGTGAGCCTTGAATTCTTCGTTGACACTGTCCTCGGAAAAGGACACTCTTGAATCAAAAGCGGCTGAAACCGGGACCGTCAAAGCCGACACGGCCGTTGCGAGATGGCTGTAAATATTTCAACTGGAATGAGTTAAGACCGTTCTTCAGGCTCGATTCGCTTTTTGGTATGGTTCTTGCAAAAAGGCTTATGTGGAATGAAGAACGAAAGAATTCCGAGGAGGATAGAGATGAAAGCGAAATGGATCCCCGCCCTGATCCTGGCGATGCTTCTGCCCAGCGTCTCGGCCTGCGCCAGGTACTCCGGATATCATTATTATCCCCATACGCCCCATTTCGGACCGACCGATCCGGCCAGGGTCGATCTGCTCCGGCGCGAACCGCGGCGCGACCACATCCGAATCGGCGAAGTCTGGATTCGGCCGACCCGGCAAATGGACCGCTACTATGTCGAGGGGCTCCTCCGCGATAGGGCCGCCCGCATGGGGGCCGACGCTTTGGTCATTGTCGCTGACCGCTATTTCCAGGAAGGCGTCGTCTACAGCTACTGGCGGGGCGCCCGTTCCGTCAATGCGCGCCAGATCGTGGGCATCGCCATCCGCTACAGGCGCTAGCAGAATTTCGTCCCCAAGGGGCACCCGGGCGCCCCGCCCGTCATTCCGGGTGGGAGCCCGGCGAGCGCAAGGCCGGATGGCGGGCAGCGGCCAGGTTGACGATGCGGCTGCCCAGTTCACCATAAGAGAATCCCAGCTCCGCCGCGGCATAGGTCAGGGAGGTCTGCGGATTGATGTCCGGGTTGGGGTTGACGTCGATGACATAGAAGACGCCGTCGCGATAGCGCACGTCGATCCTGCCGTAGTCACGGCAGCCCGTGGCCCGATAGGCCGCTAGGACGATCCGCTCGAGCTCGGTCCGAGCCGCAGGATCCAGCTCGACCGGGACGCGAAGTTCGATCGTCTCATAAAGGCGGGACCCGGGAACGTACTTGGCGTCAAAGGTGAAGAGGCGGTCGTGGATGTCCGTCAGGCCGACGTAATCCATCTCTGCCGCCGGGAGGGCGGTGACGGTCCCGTTCCCCCAGGCCGCGACGTGGAACTCCCGGCCGTCGACGAACTCCTCGACGAGAGCGGGCTGATCGTGTTGGCGAACGATATAGCGGATGCGGCTTTCGAGCTCGGCCGGGGACGTGACGATGGACTCGGGGGAAATGCCGATGCTGCAGTGCTCGTGGGCCGCCTTGACGATGGCCGGGAAGATGTCCCAGCCGTTCGCCGTGGGGCTATCGAAGACCGCCCATGGCGGCGTGGGGATGTGTTCCTTGTTGAGGACGCGCTTCACCCGCGGCTTGTCGTGGGACATCGCCAGCACCCGGGATGACGAGCCCGTGAAAACGAAGTCGAGCTCTTCCAGGATGGCGGCGACTTCGGGCTCACTGTGAGGAATGCCCGGGAGCTCCTCGCACCAATTGAAAACGATGTGCTCCCGCGCGTCGTAGGACCCGAGACGGTCGGCGAGGCGCCCATCCTCGACGGGTACGAGATCGACCGGATGGCCGAGGCCCTTCAACGCGTCGCCGAGGGCCGAGACGTCCTGCTCGGCGTCCTGTCTTTCTTCCGCGGTCCATTCGGGGCTCATATTATGGATCAGAAGGACGGGCAGGCCGCGACGCAGATGCTCCATCATGATTCAACAACAGATTAGCACAAACAAGGGTTCGCAACGCAAATAAAAATTAGCGGCCGGCTCAACGCCGAGGCTGCGTCCTCAGCGTCCGCGCGAGCGCCAAGAGAGCGACCGCGCCCACCAAGAGGACGATATCGATCTTGACGCCCAAGCGGAAGGCCCCGAACAGGCTGTAGAAAATTCCCAGCACTCCCAGAACAAGGGACCACGTGCGGGAAGAGAAGCCGTTGGCCAGAAGCGCGAGGCCTATGACGGCCGACAGCGTGGGACATGGGATAAGCCCGGTCGGAGCTTGATAGAGATATCTCAGCCAGGAAGAGCCTGCGAGGAAGTGCGGATAGACCCAGCCGAAAGCGACCATGAGGACGCCGATCACCGGGGCCCAGGCCGTGGCCTTCTCCACTCGGGCCGCGGGCAGGCGCATCCCGATGGCTGCGAGCCCGGCCGCGAAGAGCAGGAAGACGGTCCCATTGAAGGGATTTCCGTAGAACCAGGCCAGCACGCTGACCGAGAGGAGAGGGACAGCGAG
>JADGNU010000297.1 GCA_017883305.1 Candidatus Aminicenantota bacterium
GGCGCCCGGCTCCGTGGCCTGCTCGAGAACAGGGTGCCCCCGGGAGTCGATGCCGCGGCCAAGGTCAAGGCCGGCTGGCTCGCGGCCGTGGCCAAGGGAGTGGTCAAGTCGCCCGCGGTCTCGCGGCAGGACGCTGTGCGCATCCTCGGGACCATGCTCGGCGGCTACAACGTCGAGCCGCTCGTCGAGGCGCTTTCCGACGCATCGATCGCCGCGGCGGCCGCCGAGGCGCTGAAGAAGATCGTCCTCGTCTACGGGCAATTCGAGACCGTCCAGAAGCTCGCGGCGTCGAACCCACACGCCAAATCCGTTCTTGATTCGTGGGCGGCGGGGGAGTGGTTCCTGTCGCGGCCGGCCTTCCCCGACAAGCTCGTCCTCAAAGTCTTCAAGGTCGACGGCGAGATCAACACCGACGATTTCTCCCCGGCCGGGGACGCCCCGACCCGCCCGGACATCCCCCTGCACGCCAAGTCGATGGGCCGGAAGCGCTTCCCGGGCGGCAACGATCTCATGAAGAGGTTCCGCGACGAGGGCCACCGCGTGGCCTTCGTCGGCGACGTCGTCGGCACCGGCTCTAGCCGCAAGTCGGCCTGCAACTCGCTGATGTGGCACATCGGCGAGGACATTCCCTTTGTCCCCAACAAGCGGCGGGCCGGGGTCGTCATCGGCGGCCTCATCGCCCCCATCTTCTTCAATACGACAGAGGACTCCGGCGGCCTGCCGCTCATGGCCGACGTGACCCGAATGAAGACCGGCGACATCATCACCCTCGATTTCGAGGCCGGCGTCATCCGGGGGGCCGACGGTCGGGAGATCTCCAAGCTGACAATCAGGCCGGCGACGCTCAAGGACGAGTTTCGGGCGGGAGGCCGCCTGACGCTCATCATCGGCCGCCAATTGACGGCCAGGGCCCGCAAGGCCCTCGGACTCGGGGAGGCGGCTTTCTTCACGACCGTCGAGAATCCCAGGCCCAAACCGAATCAGGGCTACACCCTGGCGCAGAAGATCGTCGGCCGCGCCTGCGGTCTCGCGGGCGTCCTGCCCGGCACCGCCTGCGAGCCGCACATGACCACGGTCGGGTCCCAGGACACCACCGGGCCGATGACCGCCGACGAGCTCAAGGAGCTGGCCTGCCTCGAGTTCCAGGCCGACCTGTTCATGCAATCGTTCTGCCACACAGCCGCCTATCCCAAGCCGGCCGACGTCAAGGTCCATCAGACGCTTCCGGCCTTCATGATCGCCCGCAAGGGCGTTTCTCTCAAACCCGGCGACGGGGTCATCCACTCCTGGCTGAACCGCCTCGGCCTGCCCGACACGGTCGGCACGGGCGGCGATTCCCACACCCGGTTCCCGATCGGCATCTCGTTCCCGGCCGGGTCGGGCCTGGTCGCCTTCGCCGGGGCCCTGGGCTTCATGCCGCTCGACATGCCGGAGTCCGTGCTGATCAAGTTCACCGGCCGGCTCAATCCCGGCCTGACCCTCCGCGACGCCGTCAACGCCATCCCTTACTTCGCCATTCAGAAGGGCCTGCTGACGGTCGAGAAGAAGAACAAGAAGAACGTCTTCAACGGCTGCGTCCTCGAGATCGAAGGCCTCGAGGACCTGACCGGGGACCAGGCCTACGAGCTGACCGATGCCTCGGCCGAGCGCTCGGCGGCCGCTTGCGTCATCTCGCTCAAGGAAGAGCGGGTCGCCGAATACCTCAAGAGCAACGTGGCCTTGATGGAAGAGATGATCAAGGAGGGCTACCAGAGCGCCGACACGCTCCGCCGCCGGATCGACGCCTGCCGCGCCTGGCTCGCCAACCCTGTCCTGATCAAGCGCGATCCCCACGCCGAATACAAGGCCGTGCTCGAGATCGACCTGGCGGCCATCACCGAACCGATCGTCGCCTGCCCCAACGACCCGGACGACGTCAAGCCGCTATCGGCTGTCGCCGGCGACCCGGTCCAGGAGGTTTTCATCGGCTCGTGCATGACCAACATCGGGCAGTTCCGGGCCGCCGCCCGGATCCTCGACAAGGGCACCCCGGCGGCCAGGATCTGGATCACCCCGCCGACCAAGATGGACGCGGCCCAGCTCATGCGCGAGGGCCTTTATTCGATCTTCATCGGGTTCGGCGGCCGCACCGAGATACCCGGCTGTTCCCTGTGCATGGGTAACCAGGCCCGTGTCGCCGCCGGGACGACCGTCTTCTCGACCTCGACGCGGAACTTCGAGCACCGGCTCGGCGACGACACCCGCGTCTATCTCGGCTCTTCGGAGCTGGCCGCCCTGACGGCCCTCAAGGGCCGTATCCCCACGGTCGCGGAGTACATGGCCGTCATGAAGGAGAAGGTGTTGCCCGCGGCGGGCGAGATCTATCGCACCCTCGAGTTCCACAAGATGGGCGACTTCACTCTGGGGTACGTCCGATGATCCGGCTCGACGGCCGGAAGGTCCTGATCACCGGCGGCTCGCGAGGCATCGGCCGGGCCACCGCGTTGCTTTTCGCCAAGGCCGGGGCCGACGTCGCCATCAGCTACGTCAGCAACCAAAAGGCGGCCGAGGAAGTCGTCCAAGAGGTGGAAAAGATCGGCCGCCGCGCGCTTGCTTATCAAGCCGAGATGTCCTCCCGAACGGACATCGACCGCATGGTCGGGGACATCCTGGCCAAGTGGGGCGAGCTCGATACGCTGGTCAACAACGCCGGGATCTGGACGTATCTCGAGACGGGGAAGCTCGACGACGCGGTCTATCACGAGACGATCGGGGTCAACGTCGATGGCGTCTTCTTCGCCATCAACGCCGTCGTCCCGGCCATGAAAAAGCACGGCCGGGGCTGGATCGTCAACGTGACCTCGACCGCGGCCGTCAGGGGAGAGGCATTCCACTCCCATTATGCGGCCAGCAAGGGGGCCCTCCACTCCCTGACCAAGTCCCTGGCCGTCGAGTTGGCCCCCTACGGGATCAGGGTCAACGCCGTCGCCCCCGGCTGGACCGACACCGACATGTGCACGGCCTCTTTCAGCGAGCCCGGCTTCAGGGAGAAGGTCCGCCAGTCCATCCCCCTGAAGCGCATACCCCCTCCCGAGGACGTCGCCGGCCCGATCCTTTTCCTGGCTTCCGACCTGGCCCGGCACGTCACCGGGGAGATCCTCGACGTCAACGGAGGATCGGTCCTTTGCGGCGGATGAGCTGTCAGGCTAGCCAATCGAGGGGGTCCATGAATACCCCCTTTTTGGTATTGACACTTTTCCGGCAAGTATGGTACTAAAG
>JADGNU010000298.1 GCA_017883305.1 Candidatus Aminicenantota bacterium
AGGTCGGCCTGGGAGGCGACTCCGCTCTTGAAGCCCTCGGAGATGCGGTCGTAATCGGATTGGGCCTTGGCGAGCTTATCCACGACGGCTTGGGGAGTCGGCTGGTCGGTCAACGAGAACTGCCTCTCGAGGAAGAGCTCGGACAGGTAGCGCAAGCGCTGGGCGTCGAGCCTTTCCAGGTTGAGACGGTACTCGCGATCGTCGAGCTCGACGAGGAGGTCGCCCTCGCGCACGTGGCGGCCTTCGGTGGCATACAGGTTCTTGACGTCCCCGCCGACCTCGGACTTCATGGCGATGCGCTTTTCGGTATACGCCTCGCCCGGGGACTTCAGGGTCATGACCAAGTCGCCGATAAAGGCCTTGGAAACTTTGACCGGCAGCGGCGCGGCCTCGATTTTCTGATCCGGGGCTTGGCCGGACGAGGCTGGAGAAGACTGCGCGGCGGCGGCTTCCGTTCCGGCTGCGGGCTTGGCGGGGTTCTTGCCCAGGGCGAAGAAATAGATCCCGGCGGCGGCGAGGACGACGACCAGGGATCCGCCGAGGACGGCCTTGGGAATACGCATCAACCACCTCCTCATCGATCGAAAGAGAGGACTGCGGGAATTCTACGTTCGCGGCCCAAAATTAGCAACTTCCGGGCATTTTTCCGGGAGATCCTCACACTAAAAAAGACATCCGGAGAGCCGGAATATTCCCACGGCTCTCGAGATAATTAGGTCCCGCCGGCTCGAGGCGTTGCGGAGAGTGCGAAAAATTTAGCACTTGCCGGCTTTGTGCCTGAAGACATGGGCCGCAGATTCGGCGACACGTCCGCCCCGGGGGATATCGGCTGAGGGGTCTTTTCTGGTAGACTGGCCGGGAAAGGCCGGCCCGAAGTGTTCGTCCTAGCCATCGAAACATCGTGTGACGAAACCTCCGCGGCAGTGCTTCGCGCTTCCGAACCGGGGCGTGCGGCCGCCCCCGAGATTCTCAGCAACATCGTCCTGTCCCAGGACGAGGTTCACGCGCCGTACGGAGGGGTCGTCCCCGAGCTGGCCTCGCGTCAGCACATCAAGACGATCGCTCCGACCGTCGGCGAGGCGATGGCCAGGGCCGGCGTCGGGCTCGACGCGATCGACCTCTACGCCGTGACCCAGGGCCCCGGGCTCATCGGGTCGCTCCTCGTCGGCCTGTCCTTTGCCAAGGGGCTGGCCTATTTCCACAAGAAGCCGCTCATCGGCATCGACCATCTCCACGCCCACCTCGAAGCCTGCTTTCTCGAGAACCCGGCCATCGCCTATCCCGTGCTGGGGCTGCTCGTCTCCGGAGGCCACACGGCCCTCTACCTGATGGAAGAGCCGCTCTCGTACAAGCTCCTGGGCAAGACGCGCGATGACGCGGCAGGGGAAGCCCTGGACAAGATCGCGAAATTCCTAGGCCTCGGCTATCCTGGAGGACCGGTCATCGAGAAGCTCGGTAAGGGCGGAGACGCCAAGGCGTTCCCCTTCGCGGTGCCGCGGACCAAAGACCGCAGCCTCGACTTCAGCTTCAGCGGGCTCAAGACCGGGGCCCTCAAGCTGATCCGGGAGAACGGCATCATGGCCGAAAACCCGCGATTGGCCGATTTCCTGGCCAGCTTCGAGGAGATTGTCGCCCGGACACTCGTCGACCACATGCAGGCGGCGGCGGACCAGGTCCAACCGAAATCGCTTATCCTGTGCGGCGGCGTCGCCCGGAACACGCGCCTGCGGACGCGCTTCCAGGAATTCGCCCGGCGGGCCGGCCTCGACGCCTACGTCCCCGCGCCAAAGCTCTGCACGGACAACGCCGCCATGGTCGGCGCCATCGCCATCAAGAGATTCGCCCGCACGCCCGGCTTCACGACGGACCTCGACCTCGACGCTTTCGCCCGTTAAATCGGGGACACAATACCTATTCCCCTATTAAGCCCGCATTCCCCATTTCCCCGGCATTGCTAAACTGCTCATCGCCATAAACTTGACATCTTTGAGTTGATGATGCACATTATAAATAACAATGAATTATAAAACGAATCATTGAGGCGAAATGAAATCGATCAGCGTCCATGGCATTGACGAGGAGATGGAAAAGGCGATCGAGGAGCGAGCAAAAAACGAAGGGAAAAGCGTCAATAAGATCGTGAAAGAGCTCATCGCCAAGGCTTTGGGTCTGGATGACAAGCCGCCGGATAACCGGGCGGAGTTCGCGGACCTTTGCGGCGTTTGGACCGAAGCCGAGGCGACCGAATTCCTGGAGCAGATCGCCGACCTCGAGGTTACAGACGCGAAGGATTGGCAATGAGGACGATCCTTCTCGATACGAACGCTTATGTCCGGTTCCTGGCCGGTGACGAGAGAGTGTTGGCCAGTCTCGCCGGAGCCGGCCATGTTTACCTATCCGTCTTTGTTCTGGGGGAGCTTCTCGCGGGGTTCCGTTTGGGCACAAAGGAAAAGCCGAACCGACAACTCCTCGAGAGGTTTCTGGCCAAACCCGGCGTCGAGGTCCTCGACGCGACGCGCGAGACGGCCGAGTACTTCGGGCTGATCAAGTCAGCGCTGAAGAAGGCGGGTCAACCGATCCCTCTCAACGACGTCTGGATCGCCGCTCAGGCCCTCGAAACCGGCTCGGTTCTCATAACCTACGATTCGCATTTCGCCGTCGTTCCCGGGCTGCGCACGTGGGACGAGCTCGGCTGATTAATTCGGGGACACAATACCAATTCCCCATTTTTTCGGCCGGGGGATTCAGGGACACGATCCCTTTTCCGGAGAAAAGGGCCATATCCCCGAATTCCCGGCAGAACGGCCTTGGGGCACCTGACGATTTAATTGGGGAATTGGTATTGTGTCCCCGATTTAGGATTAGCGGACGTCGTATCTGAGGAACGAGACGTAGGCGAGAACGAAGAAGACGAGGCCGTAGCCGAGGAGCAGGACGAACCCGGGCAGAGCCGTCTGCACCCGCGCCCCCAGCCGCTCCTCTCGGTATTCAAAGCGGGGCCGGTCGCTCATGTCGACCGCCCTGTTCCACCAATCGGTGGCCGGGTCCTTGGCCTGGAGGTCGGCGAGCTTCTTTCGCTCGTATTCCCCGAAGGCCCGGTCCCACACCCCGCGCAGCTGCTCGAAATAGGCGGCGTTCTTTATGCCCGTCGAGCTGAGATCGGTCGCCAGGTACGAGAAGACGGCCAGGGGCGAGATCATGGAGATCGTCCGGGAAAGCGACGTTTGGGCCTTTTCTTTCTGCGCGGCGGCATTC
>JADGNU010000299.1 GCA_017883305.1 Candidatus Aminicenantota bacterium
ACGCCGCGGTTGCGGACCCGGTTCCAGTCCCGGCCGCTCGTGTCGTCGCCGATCCTTTCGAGCTCGAAGAGGCCCGCGGCCAGATGCCCGATAGTGTTGCAGCCGATGATGATCCCGTCGTCGCCGGCCGCCCTACGGATGCACCGGTAGTGGTCGAGGACGATCTCCGCCGCTGTCCGGCTTCGATCGGCGTAGGCCCACTCCGCATCAGCTTTGGGCGCGGCCCGTGTGTAGCCCGCGAGGTCGCTCACGGAATAGTCGTGCTTGATGAGCTCGTAGCCCCAGGCGCGAAGCCGGGCCACAGTCTCCATAACATAGGCGCGGACTTCAGGGACCGAGATGTCGAGGATCTTGGGGTTGTGTGCGAGGCGCCAGGCTTCGGGCTGGCCGTCCTGGGCCGTGAGCAGATGGATCCAGATCCCCGGCCTCGCTCCGGCCTTGCGGATGCCGTCGGCCAATCCGGGCATGGAGGGGAAGTTGGCGCTGCCCCGGTCCCAGGGGCCGCCGTGGCCTGTGCCCCCTCCGGTCGCCTGCCAGCCGTCGTCGACGACCATGAACGGGCGGTCCGCGCCTTTCGGGGCGAGCCGCGACACCCACGCAGCATAATAGAGGACGCTCTCGGCGCTGTTCTTCCCGTAGTCGCAGTACCAATCGTTGAAGCCGTAGACGGGTTCTTTCGGAAGGCGTGGGGCGGGGCACATCTGCCGGCAGAAGGCCCGGGCCGCCTCAAAGGGCGTCTCCCCGGGCTTTCCGCGACGGCTGGTCACCTCGCAGACGACGAGCCGCCGCGCGCCCAGACGGACGCCGGCTCCGCCGCAGCGCACGTCAGCCGTCAGCGCGATCCCCTCCGCGCCGGCTCTCCAAGCGCACATGGCCGCCGCCTGGGTCATCACGCCATAGCCGTGGGTCGTCCCGCCGTCGCTCGCCAGGAAATACCAGGGCATCTCCCGGCCGGCGTCGAGGGGCTGCCATTCGAGCTCGCCATAAGAACGTTCCCAGGCGTCGCCCAGGTATTTCCAGTCGGCCCGCAAATCGCCCTTCCAGCGTGCCTCGATATATTTCACTGCCGCTTCGGGAGCGGAAATCTCGAACCGCAAGCGTCCGTCGCGCACATTCGTGGCCACCTCGATGCCTCCGGCCCGCCAGACCCCTCCTTCTCGCGTCAGCCCGATCGTCCCGTCCTCGGTGATGACGGTCACGGTGTCGGGTGAGCGCAACACGTCCTGAAAACCATCGTCGGCGGAGATGCCGAAGACGGCCCTCAGGTAGTCTGTGTCATAGCGAACGCTCTCTTCGACGCCGAGCGGCATCTTGGTGCCCTCCAGGACGAACCAGCCCTTGTAGCCGATGTCCTCCAGCGCCTTGCGGACGGCCGGGAAGTCCATCGATCCCTTGCCGTAGAGGTCCTTGATGTCCTTGGCGTGGACTTCCACGATGTGGGCCCCGAGCTGGCGGATCTCGTCGAGGATGGGATAACCCACATCCTGGGAATTGGCGACGTCGTAATAGACCTGGACGGCGGGCGATCCGACCCGCTCGAGGATCTTCAGGTTGTCCCTGGCGCTGAGATAGCTTTCGAGGGCCAGGACGACGCCCCGGGCCGCGGCCTTCGGCGCCAGCCGCTTCAGGGCGGCGACGACGGCGTCGATCCCGGCCGGGTCGTTCCGGAGCTCGCCCTTGCCGAAGAACGGCACCAGGATGACCTTGACGTTCATGGCCGCGGCGATATCGATCCCCTTGGCCAGCCACTGCTCGGCCCGGGGATCGCTCTTGAGCGGGACATCGTTGAGATCGCCGATGGCGAAGGAGGCGATGGGGATGCGCGCCTTCCGGGCCGCCTGGATGAAGACCCCCCGGAGGGCGGGATCGGCGAGGGCCAGCGAATCGCCTTTAGGCACAAGGCTGACTTGAACGCCGTCGAGCCCGAGCTCTGCGGCCAGTTCGAAGGCGGCCGGGTCGCCGGTCTTGGCGATCGTCCAGTCGCAGACGCCGAGCCGGAGGTTGTAAGCGGTTTTTTGGCCGGCCGGGCCCGCAAGTTTCGCTGACGCCGCCGCTGCGACAAGGACTGCGGCGACGAAAATGGTCAGGCCAATGGTCGTTCCCCTCATGAAAGTCCTCCTCTTGCGGCGTTCAGTCCTTCAGACCGCTAAGGTCGGGAATGAGCCGTTCCCCCGATTCGATGAGATCCGCCCAGGTGACGATGCGATTCTCGTAGGCGGACTTCCGGCCGAGGATGGTGATCATGTTGCTCTGGACGCTCGGCTCGACCGTCGGGTTCCGGAAATCCCCCTCGACGATCGCCCGGCGGAACTCGGCGATGTTGGCGACGGCCCCGGACTCGTAGATCTCGGGGGTCTTGCCGCCGTTGTAGTAATTCTCGCCGCGGATAAGGACGGCGCCGCCGTATTCGGTTTCCAGGACCCCCTTCGATCCGAACATCCGGTTCCTGATCCCCTCGGCCGTGCCGTGGCCTTTGAACTGGCGGCCGCTGAATTGGACGCCGACTTTGTCCGGGTACTGATAGTGGACGAGGAAGTGGTCCCAGCACGTGCCCACCTTCGGCCGGGCCTTCAGCCCGCCGCACCCGATGGCGTAGAGCGGGGGAGGGCCCATGATCCAGCTCATGACGTCGATCGCGTGGATGTCCTGCTCCGTGATCATGTCGCCCGAGAGCGCCCGGTCGAGGCCCCAGGCCTTGAGGCGGAGCTCGGCGTTCCCGGGGTCCGCCGCGACGGGCGCGTAATATTCCTCCCACGGGGATTCCGCGTGGTATTGAGCTTCGCCGAACACGATCTCGCCCAAGCCGCCTTCGTGGACCTTGGACACGGCGGCGATGAAGGAGGGATGGGTCCGCGTCTGGAAGTCGACGAGAAAGGCGCGTTTTTTCGCCGTCGCTTTCATCCCGGACTTGCCGATCGAACGGCAACCCGGGACATCGACGGCTACGGGCTTGGCCACATAGACGTGGGCGCCGGCATCGACTCCGGCCGCGGCCTGCTCCGGATGGAAATAGGGCGGCGTTTCGATAGCGACCGCGTCCACGCCGGATTCGATCAGGCGCTTGTAGCCGGAAAGCCCGGTGAAACGACGGGATTCCGGAACGCCGAGGGCGGCGCCCGCCGCGTCCGCGCGGTCCTTGAAATAGTCCGCTACGGCCGTGATCGTGTAACCGCCGTTCTTCTGGAAAAGCTTCGCGAGCCAGACGCCACGGCCGCCGCACCCGACGAGGCCGAGACCGATCTTCGCATTGGCCT
>JADGNU010000300.1 GCA_017883305.1 Candidatus Aminicenantota bacterium
GCCAAGGAAAAGGGAGGTCGATGATGGGACACTTCGAAGCCGGTTACACCTAGCGGCGAACGGGGCGAGTGGCGGCGCAACGGTCCGATGATCGCGCGGCGCGACGTCGGCGGCTAGGGCGTTTTTATCGGAAAATAAAAAGAAAGGAAAAACACGAATGGACAAGTCTGTCGAAACTTATCTTCTCGGGATGGAGCTGGGCGCGGGGCAAAGCTTCGAGAACATGGCCGTCTTCGAGCTCCTGAGGGCTCAGAACGGCGGCCCCGATTACATTACCCTCAGGGAAGCGATCGAGAAGGGCGTCTTCTCCGTCACCGAGACGAGCGAGGGCGGTTCCGTGCCCGAGCTCATGGCCGTCAACAAGAGCGACGTGGCCGTCCTTCTCCTCGATGGCGAAGAGGTGAGGGGGGCCAAGCAGAACCGCATCCTCAATACGACGATCCTGGTCGGCCCCAAGTCATCCATCAAGGTCCCGGTCAGCTGTGTCGAGCACGGACGCTGGAGCTATCAGTCGAGAGAGTTCGCCGAATCCGGGAACGTCATGCACAGGGAGATGCGGGCGCTCAACGTCGTCCAAGTGAACCAGAGCCTGAAGTCGGTCAAGCAGTTCCGGTCGGACCAGGGCGAGATCTGGGACAAGGTCGCCGAGCTGGCTTGCGACATGAACGTGCCGTCGAGCACAGGAGCCATGCGGGACGTCTACGCAGCCAAAGAGGCCGACCTCGACGGCTACCTGAAAAGCTTTCGGCTCGTCGATGGCCAGAAGGGCATCCTCGTGTTCGTCGACGGCAAGCCGGCGGGCATGGACTTCGTCTCGAAGGACGCGGCCTTCGCGACGCTCTTTCCTAAACTCGTCAAGAGCTACGCCATGGAGGCGATGCTCCTCACCGAGCGGCGCAAAAGGGGCCGGGGGAAGGGCGATCCCGAAAAGGCGCTGGCCAAGCCCACCGCAGACGAGGCCCGGGCGTTCCTGAAGCGGGCCGCGGGGAGCGACGAGAAAAAGTACGAGTCGGTCGGCCTCGGCTGGTCCTACCGTTACGCCGGGCCCGGCATCGTCGGCTCCGCGCTGGCCTTCAACGACAAGGTCGTCCATATGGCCTTCTTCGTCATCGACGAGGCCGAATCGGCCCAGGACCCGGGGAGCATGGCCGGCAGCCGCATGCGCCGGAGTTTTAGAGTCTGATTAAATGGGGGACACAATACCTATTCCCCAATTTCCCGCGAAGGGGGGAAGGGAACGCGGGGACATGGTAGTGTGTCCTCCTTTTTTTTGATGAGAAGGATGCCTGAATGATCCGAGAAAAATGGGGAACAGGTATTGTGTCCCCGATTTATTCGCCGCCGACGGTCATCTCGGCGACCTTGACAGTCGGGCCGACGACCGGGCCGAGGAACTCGAGGTCGGTCCCGACGGCTTCGATCGTCTCGAGGATCCGGCCGAGGTTGCCGGAGATCGTGGCTTCGGTAACTGGGTAGGCGATCGCGCCGTCCTCGATCCACAGGCCGAAAGCGCCGCGCGAGATGTCGCCGGTAACGGAATTGAGGCCGTGGCCGAGCGTCCGGATGAGCAGCAGCCCCTTCTTTGTCCCGGCGATGATGTCCTGCGGCGAGAGGGCCCCGGGGCCCGGCTCGAGATAGAAATTGCCCGGCCCGACGCCGCCCCCGTCCGCGCTCCCCGTCGATTCGAGCCCCAGCTTGCGGGCCGAGTAGTAATTGCAGAGGTAGCTCCGGAGAATGCCCTTCTCGACGACCACGGTCCGCCGGCAGGGCAGGCCGTCCGAATCGAAGGGGTGCGAGCCGAGCGCGCCCCGCATGAGGGCGTCGTCGATTACGGTGACGCGGTCGTTCCCGATCCTCTGGCCGAGCTTGCCCTCGAGGAAGGTGGCCTTTTGATAGACCGCCGTCCCGGCGATGCAGCCGAAGAGGAAGCCCAGGAGCCAGGCCGTCTGGGTCTGATCGAAGATGACGGGTACGTTTTGCGTCCGGATCTTGCGCGGGTTGAGCTGTCGGGCCGTGCGCTCGACGGCCTTGCGGGCGATCTCGGCCGGCGTCTCGAGGTCCTTGAAGTGGCGCTTCGACGAGGACCAGGAGTCCTCGACCCGGTGGTCCGTGTCGCCGGCCTGGAGGCCGACGCCCAAGCCGCAGTAGGTCTGCTCGTACTCGCCGACGAAGCCGTTCGTCAGGGCCAGGACCGAGCGGATCTCGTTCGAACCGAAGGTCGCGCCGTACGAGTTGGTGATGCGCTTGTCCTGCAGGGCGAGCCGTTCGGTGTCGCGGGCCAGCGCGATTTTCGTTTTGGAATCGAGCCGGGCGATGGCCGGGTCGTAAAGATCGAGCGAGGCGGCGTCGATTTGCCCCTGCGCGAGCGGGGCGAGCCCGGCGAACTCGTCGGGGTTGCCGAGCTCGGCCCGGCGCACAGCGTTGCGGACGAGCCGGCGCAGCGTACCCCTTTCGAGATCGGACGAGCTGGCGTAGGCCGTTTTCTTATCTTTGATGACCCGCACCCCGGCCGACCGCGAGTCCGCCTCGACGAGCGTCTCGATGCGGCCCTTGCGGACTTGGACGTCGAACTCGTTGCCGTCGCTGACGGAGACCTCGGCTTCTTCGGCGCCGCACGTGCGGGCGTAGGCGACGAGGGCCTCGGCCAGGTCGCGCAGGGCCGGCGCCGGCTTCGCGACGTCGCGCCTCTTCACGCCCGGCCTCCGACCGTCATCTTGGCGATCCGCAGGGTCGGGCAGCCGTCGTTGACCGGGACGTCCTGTCCGTCCTTGCTGCAGGTCCCGGTCTGGAGCCCGAAGGCGAGGTCGCCGCCGACGCGGTCGATCTTCCGCAGGATGTCGATGTTCGTGCCGATGAGCGTCGCCTGCTTGACCGGGGCCGTGAGCTTGCCGTCCTCGATGAGGTAGCCGAGGCTCACGGAGAAGGTGAACTTGCCCGAGTCCTCGACCTGGCCGCCCGAAAGGCTGGCGACGTAAAAACCTTTCTGGACCGAGCGCAGGATGTCTTCGGGCGCGTCGAGGCCCGCCCCGATGTAGGTGTTGGACATCCGCGGGATCGGCCAGTGGCTGTAATCCTGGCGCCGGCCGTGCCCGGTGAGCGGCGCCCCGCCCATCAGCCGCGCCGAGAGCCTGTCCTGGAGCAGCCCGCGCACGACGCCCTTCTCGATGAGCAGGGTCCGCTTCGGCGGCGTGCCCTCGTCGTCGACGTTGTAGGAGCCGCGGAACGACGGAATGGTCGGGTCGTCG
>JADGNU010000088.1 GCA_017883305.1 Candidatus Aminicenantota bacterium
ATCGACGCCGGAACAGGCCCTCGAGATCGCGCGGCGGGTCGATGTCCCCATTTATACGATCGGCTACAAGATCCCCCGCAATGAGCAGCTCGCGTCCCACAAGCGCTCGACCGGCCTGACCTCGGCCGGGATCATCGAAACCCTGACCAAGTTCTCACAGGCCACGGGCGGCAAGGCCTGGTTCCTGAACGAGCCGACCGGCCTGGCCAGCGTCGTCCAGGAGATCAAGAACGAGCAGGCCCATCAGTACATCATCGGGTATACGTCCTATCAGGACACCTCGGACCTGTACCGCTGGATCCGGGTAACGACGCCCAATTACAAGCACAAGGTCCGGACCCGCCAGGGGTACTGAGGCCCTGCGCCCCTGCCAGGGGGTAAATCCCAAAATCCCCCCGAGGGGGTATTTTGATCCGCCCCCTTTCTTTTTTCCGGAAAAAGCCTTAAGATTATGGCATGCGGGGTTCGTGAGTATCGGCGGCCTTCAGCCGCTCGTCAAGAACTACCAATAGGAGGTTCTCATGAAGAACAGGAAGCTTGTTTATCTCACCGGTTTCTTGCTTGTGGCCGCTCTGATCACCGGACCGGCCTGCGCCACGAAGAAATTCGTCCGGACCGAGTCGGGGGCGCTCGACCAGAAGATCTCGGAAGTCTCGACCGAAGTCGAGACGAGCCAGAAGCGGATCTCGGAACACGACGAGAAGCTGGCGACGATCGGCTCGCTCATCACCAAGCACGACGACCAGTTCAAGGCGGTCGAGGGCGAGATCGGCGAGGTCAAGACCCTCATCAAGGGCAACCTTGTCATGACGGCCACGCTGAAGAACGACGACGCCAAGTTCGCCTTCAACAGCTCCGTGCTCACGCCTGAGGCCAAGGGTGTTCTCGACGCCTTCGTCCAGAGGCTCGTCTCCGAGAACAAGGGCGTCTACATCGAGATCCAGGGCCACACCGACAACACCGGCACCGACGAAGTCAACATGGTCCTCGGTCAGAAGCGGGCCGAAGCGGTCATGATGTACCTCTACAAACAGTTCAAGATCCCGCTCCACCGGATGTCCGTCGTCAGCCTGGGCAGCTCCATGCCCATCACCGACAACGGGACGCGCGACGGCCGCAACCAGAACAGACGGGTCGAGATCCTCGTCTACGAATAAGCGCGCGATTCAGGAAATTCAATCACCGGGAGGCGGGGCCGGCATCGGCCTTGCCCCCGGTCGTTACCTTGCCGTTGCCGAGACGGCAAGTCCTTCCCTGCCCTGACCGTTGACCCCCACGACTTCGTAGGCATAGACCGCTGAGCCGTCGATCCTCCGGTGGAGGTAGCGGTACGTGGTGTTGCTCGCAGCCTTGGCCACCTCGGCGACGAGCGCACGGCTGCCGGCGGCGACCCGATAGATCCGGTACGTTATCACGCCCGTGTTCCGGGAATTGTCCGCCCAGGTCAGGATATTGACGTACTCCCGCAGGAGAAGACTGCGGTTGATCGATTTCGTCACCGTGAGGTTGACGGGGGGAAAGATGTTGTCCATGACCACGCCGACTGCGGCTTCGGCGGAAAAGCCGAGCGAGTCGTAGGCGACGGCCTTGATCGTGTGCGCCCCGTTCGTGAACCTGGTCGTATCGAGGGTGAAAGAGTACGGAGGCGCGGTCAGGATCTGGCTCACAAAAGTATCCACGTGAAGCTCGACGCGGGCCACGGCGTTGTCGTCGCTCGCCGCAACCTCGACCGGGACCGTCCCGTAGACCGATTGGCCTTCCGTCAGGTTCGTGATGGCCGCCGTCGGGGGGGCGTCGCCGGCGGTGATCGTCGCGCCCATGGGCGTCGTCGTCCCGGTGATGGCCGAGAGGATCATGGCCGTCGGCCCTCCGTCATACCTGCCCGAGCTCGGGTGGGTCGACGGCCCGAACATCATCCCCGCTTTGTAGTAATCCCCGGCATCGGCCGAGGCCGCCCAAGTCTCGATCTCCTCGAGGCCGTCGGCCTCCATGAGGCGGATGAGCTTATGCGCCGTGTAGGAATTGTCGTAGAGGAAATCCGAATTCCAGGTATCGAGCCGGGAGTCGACGTGCCAGACGATGAGGCCGTCGGAGCCGGTGAAAAGG
Organism: Candidatus Aminicenantota bacterium; assembly: GCA_017883305.1. Lineage (GTDB taxonomy): Bacteria > Acidobacteriota > Aminicenantia > Aminicenantales > Saccharicenantaceae > RBG-16-66-30. The sequence goes on from JADGNU010000088.1 coordinate 2,107, forward strand.
CTCGTATCGTTGCCCGACCGGGCCCGGTTCTGGACCATGAAGTACTCGTCGAAGATCCGGCCGTCGACGGCCCCGGGCATGAATAAGACCGCGTCGGGGTAGAGCCCCGAGGCCCTGAGGCTGACCGTCCGCGAGCCGGCCGAGACGACCGTCGGCGTGATCCAGTCCAGCATGAACTTGCTGAAGCAGTTGTGGTCGCCGGAGCCGTCCATGATGTCGAGGCCGCCGACACCGCCCCGCGGGCCGACCGCGTCGTCATAATCGTAGTAATCGGGCACCCCCAGGGCGTGGCCCGTTTCGTGGATGATCGTGCTCGGCGTGAAGCTGCCGGTCGGGTAATTATAGAGCTCCCACTGCCAGGAGTAGTTCGTCAGCCGCTTGCCGTCGAGGCGGTAGGTCCCGTCCGAGAACCAGGTGTAGTAGCCCCACCAGAACTCGGCCCAGTCGCCGTGCGGGCCGCTCCAAAAAACGCACAGGTAATCGATCGCGCCGTCGCCGTCGTTGTCGTACTGTGAGAAGTCGCGCCCCTGGGCGTCATAATAGTTCAGGGCTTCCTTGATGACATTCTGACGGCCCGCGTCGGTCGTGGCCACTGTGGACCTGGCGTAGGGGGCTTGGTACCAGCCGAGGACGTCGCCCGTGATCGTCAGCTGGTTGTAAGAAGAACGTTGATAGAAGTTCCTCAGGCTGTCGAAGGGCGGGCCGCCGGCGCCGCTCCCGAAAAGCCGGGATTCGAACGTCGCGGGAGCGGTGGTTCCCGGGTAGTCGGAAAACGAGACGAGCAAAGCCAGGATCCTGACCGTCCCGGTCGTCGGCAAGCCTTTCCAGGCGCTGGGCGGCGCGAGAACGGAGGAGCGAGAGGGGCGTGCCGAAACCGCGCCGCGCCCGGGCATCAGGCGGGAGAGCTTGTCGGAGAGCCGGGCCCTCATCCGCTGGGGGATCTTGTGGTTGCCAAGGGCCTTGGCCTGAGCGACGCGGGCGGCCAGCGTTCCGTCGAGCTTGTACCGCGCGATCTGTTCTTTCGTCGGAGGCTCGAGGGCCAATCCCGGCAGAAGGCCGGCGATAAAGAACGCGAGGAGGAGGGTCGCTGGAAAACGGGGACGGAGGGTGTGCGCCATCGGACCGCTCACTTCCGGGCCAATATAGGCCTCGTCGAGGCACAAGTCAAACCGGGCCGCGGACGGGGACCGTTTCAGCGGATCCCGAAGTTGATGCCCGTCCGCTCCTCGTTCCGGTCCGTGGCGGGGGGCGGCTCGGGTGACAGAGCGGCGATCTCGGCCCTGAGATCCGGGGTCATCGGGATGTCCGCCGCGGCGAGAAGAGGCGCGAGCTGGGCCGTGTTTCTGGCGCCGACGAGCGGTGCCGTGACCGCAGGGTGGGAGCCGACCCAGGCGACGGCCAGCCCGGCCGGGTCGAAGCCACGCTCCCTGGCAAAGGCCGTGAACCGCCCGGCCACGTCATAGTTCAGGTCATCCGCATAGCGGGTCGAGTAGATCTTGTTGCTGACGAGCCGTCCGGTCTCGGGCCGGCGGCCGGGGCCGTATTTGCCGCTCAGGAGTCCGCCGCCGAGGGGGCTGTAGGGGAAGACGCCGAGCCCTTCGGACAGGGCCAGGGGCAGGATCTCGACTTCGGCCTGGCGCTTGACCAGATTGTACATGGGCTGGATGCAGGCGAACGGGGCCAGGCCTTCCTTGGCCGAGATGCCCAGGGCCTTCGCGATCTGCCAGGCGGCGAAATTGCTGGCCCCGAGGTAGACGACCTTGCCCCTGCGGACGAGGTCGTCGAGGGCCCGAAGCGTCTCTTCGAGCGGGGTGCGATCATCGAAGCGGTGGACATAGTAGATATCGATCCGGTCGGTCTGGAGGCGCCGGAGGGAGGCTTCAACGGCGTACTGGATGTGGCGGCGCGACGCCCCCATGGCGTTGACATCCTTGGAGGTCGCGAAATAGGCCTTGCTTGTGATGAGCACCTCTTCCCGGCAATCTTTGATGAGCCGGCCCAGGATCTCCTCGGACCGTCCGCCGGCGTACATGTCGGCACAATCGAAGTGGTTGACTCCGGCGGCACGGCAGGCCTCGAACAGGGCCTTGGAGCCCGCCTCGTCGGCGTCGCCCCCGAAGGACATCGTCCCATAGGCGATGGCCGAGACTTTGACTCCGGTCTTGCCCAGGAATTTGTAGTTCATGACAGTCTCCCTCTCAGGACGTCTTCTTCTTCAACTCGAGGCCGTGGCCGATCGGATAGAGGTCCGGGATCGAAACGGGCAGCTTCCCGGTGATATCGATCTCCCCGGCCAGGGCGCGGGCGGCGGTCGACTGGGCCTCCGGATTGTCCTTGTAGAGGCAGACATAGGCGTCGACCTCCGGGAAGTGCCTCAAGAGGTAGGGGCTGCCGAAGGACACGGCCACGATCTTCGGGCCGTCGGGCAGGGCGGCCAGCTTGCGGATGAGATCGATGTGCTTCGGCTCGAGGTCGACGCTTCCCTTCTGGTCGCTGAGCCGCGAGAACAGAGCCAGGACGACGCATTCGGCCGAAGACGCCTTGGCGAACGCGTCGTCGAGGACATCTTGGCCCGTGTCGGCGTCGGCGAAAAAGGCGGCCGTCCCGGGGAACCTGGATTTCAGCGCGGTGACGAAGGACTGGCCGGCGAAATAGTCGCCCAGGTCGCTGCTCAGGGAGAGCACGGCGAGCCGTCCGAGGCCGACGGAGAGCGGCAGCACGTCTCCCTCGTTCTTGACCAGTGTCGTCGAGCTCTCGAGTGTCTTCGTGGCCAGATCAAGATTGGCCGAGGGGGCGACGAGACGGCGGAGCTCCTCGATCTTGACGAAGCGGCTGCGATCGAGGCCCACGGCGGCTTTGGCCTCGAGGATCCGGCGCACCGAGGCGTCGATCCGGGCGATCGGGATGCGGCCGTCGCGGACCGCCGCGGAGAGATAAGCGATGACCTTGGCCGGCTCGGGCGGGAGAAGGAGCTGATCGACCCCGGCCAGGACGGCCCGGAGCGAGGCTTCCTCGGTCGAAAAAGCGTTGGTCACGCCGCCCATCTCGAGGGCATCTGTGACGATAAGCCCCTTGAAGCCCATCTTCTGCCGGAGGAGGCCGGTCATGATCGGCGCGGAGAGGGTCGCCGGAATGCCCGGGGTCGGGTCGAGGGCCGGCACGGAGAGATGGGCGGTCATGACGGCCTTGACGCCGGACTCGACGGCCTTCTTGAACGGGAAGAGCTCGACTTTCTCCAGCCGATCGAGGTCGGCGGTGATGGTCGGCATGAGGCTGTGGGAATCCTGGGACGTGTCGCCGTGACCGGGGAAATGCTTGGCCGTGGCGATCATGCCGTTGTCCTGGACGCCGCGGATGAAGGCGTCGGCGAGGCGGCTGACGAGGGCCGGGTCGGCGCCGATCGACCGGGTGTTGATGATCGGGTTGTCGGGATTGATGTTGACGTCGACGACCGGGGCATAGGCCATGTGGATGCCCATGGCCCGGCCTTCGAGGGCCGTGACTTTGCCCATGGCGTAGGCGAGGTCCTCGGAGCCGGTCGCGCCGAGGGCCATGAACGGCGGAAAGAGCGTCGCGTTGGTGATCCGGTTGGCCGCTCCCCTCTCGAAATCGGAGGCCATGAGGAGGGGAACCTTGGCCAGCTTCTGGAAGGCGTTCGTGAGCTCGGCCGTCTCGTAGACGCGGGCGGGCGCGAAGAGGATCAGGCCGCCGATCTTCGAATCGGAGACGAGCGATTCGAGCTCGCGGAGGGTGGCGCTGTCGGCGTTGCGGAAGTCGCCCGTGAAGCGGCAGGCGATCATCTGGCCGACCTTCTCCTCAATGGTCATTTTCTTGAGGGTCCGGGCGACCCAGCCGGCGTTGGGGGTAGTCAGGCGCGGGCTTGCGGCCGGCGCCGGGATGCGCGCGCAGCTCGAGGCGGCGAGCACCAGGAGGACGGCTGTCGCCGTCGCTTGGAATCTTGTCATGGTCCCCATCCCTTCCGCCTGTTTTCGAGAATATCCTTCATGCCTGTCCCCTGCTCCCGCGATGAACGGCTGCCGTCCTTCCTCAATAGCGGACGAGGGCGCGGACCGCGACCTCGGGGTGGGCCGCGCGGATCGTCTCGACGCCCTTCAGGAAAGAGAGCTCGACGATGGCCCCGAAGCCGACGACATCGCCCTTGAGGAGCTCGACCAGGTCGATGGCGCTGACGCAGGAGGATCCGGTGGCGATGAGGTCGTCGATGATGAGGACGCGCTGGCCGCGGGCCACGGAGTCCTCGTGCATTTCAAAATGCTCGACGGCGTATTCGTTCGGGGCCACGACCGAGGCGCACTTGCGGGGCAGCTTGCCCTTCTTGCGAATGACGGCCATGCCGAGGCGGAGGTCCCGGGCCAGGGCCGCGGCGAAGATGAAGCCCCGGGATTCGATCCCGGCGATGATCTCGGGCTTTCTCGTCGCTGCCCAGGCCGCGAGCTCGTCGATGGCGAAGTTGAAGGCCTGGAAGCTCTGGACGATCGGCGTGATGTCCTTGAAGACGATGCCCGGCTTGGGGAAGTCGTGAACGTCGAGGATGTAGGATTTAAGGTCGATGCTCATGGCAGGCCTAATTTATCAAAAAATCGGCTATACTGGAATAGATGGCGACCGACTATTCTCTTTACCTTGTCGCCGACGCCGATTACGCCGCCGGGCGCGACCTGGCCGGGCTCGTCGACGCCGCGGTCGCGGGCGGCGTAACGATCGTCCAGCTCAGGGCGAAGAACCTCACCGGAGGCGCTTTCGTCGAGCTCGGGCTCGCGCTCGCCGGCCGGCTCGCGGAGAGGGGCATCCCTCTTCTCATCAACGACCGCCTGGACGTCGCCCTGGCCTGCGGCGCCGCGGGAGTCCATCTCGGCCAGGAGGACGTGCCCGTGCCTCTCGCACGGCGCATCCTCGGGCCGGACGCGACGATCGGCGTCTCGGTCAACACGCCCGAAGAGGCCCGCCGCGCGGAACGGCAGGGGGCAGACTATGTCGGGGCCGGCCCCGCGTTCGCCACGACGACGAAAGACAGCCCGTTGGCCGTCCTGGGCCCGGACGGGATCCGGATCATTGTCCAAGCGACGCGTCTGCCGGTCGTGGCCATCGGCGGGATCGGGGCGGGGAACGCGGCGGAGCTGGCGCGGGCCGGGGCCGGCGGCATCGCCGTCGTCTCGGCCATCCTCGGAGCCCCGGACGCGAGGAAGGCTGCCGAAGATCTGAAAAAGGCTTTTATGCGATATCTCTAAAGGAGGGCGATATGAACATCGGAAAGTGGGCGGCATTGCCGCTGGCTCTGGTCTTGGTTTTGTCGATGGCTTTGGCCGGCCCGCGGGCCGGGGCTGTCCAGTCTGCCGGGAGTGAGGACCAGATCAAGAAGGTCGAGGACGCTGTTCGCGTCGTCTCGGAGATGATGAAGGAATCGGACAAGGGCATTCCCGCGGGCCTGGTCAGAGACTGCGCCGGGATCGCCATCATCCCCGACGTCATCAAGGCCGGTCTCATCGTCGGAGGGCGCCACGGCCGGGGCATCGTGCTCGTCCGGACCAAAGAGGGAGGCTGGAGCGACCCGGCCTTCATCGAGCTCACGGGGGGAAGCATCGGCTGGCAGGCCGGAGTCCAGTCGGCCGACATCATCCTTGTATTCCGGACGCCGCGAAGCGTCGAAAACATCAGCCAGGGCAAGTTCACCCTCGGAGCGGACGCCGGCGTGGCCGCCGGGCCGCTGGGTCGCTCGGCCGAGGCCAGCACCGACACCGCGCTCAAGGCGGAGATCCTGTCCTATTCCCGGAGCCGCGGTCTTTACGCGGGGCTGACCTTGCAGGGATCCTCCATCCAGGAAGACCGCAAGGCCAACCGGGATTTCTACGGCGCAGAGATCTCGCCGATGGGCATCTTCGAAGGGAAAGCCAAGGCCACTCCCGAGATCGCGATTAAGCTCAAGACGGCCTTGGCCGATCTGGTCAAAAGGTAGGGACGGCTTTCAGGCCTCGATCGTGATGCGGCGCTCGTCGTCTCCGGCCGTCTCGATCCGGACGACGATCCCGTCGACGGGAAAGGTCAGCTTCTCGGCCCATTCGACGACGACGATCCCCTGCCCCAGCATGTCCTCCCACCCGAGGTCGGCGATCTCCTCGTCCCGCTCGAGGCGGTAAAGATCGATGTGGTAGACGGGGGACTTGCCTTCGTAGATGTTGACCAGGGTGAACGACGGGCTCGAGACGCGGCTGGGGTCGGCGACGCCCGCGCCCGAGGCGATGCCCTTGGCGAAGACGGTCTTCCCCGCCCCGAGCTCTCCGATGAGGAGGACGACTTCGGTCCCTTTGAAGCCGGACGCCATCTTCCGGGCCAGCTCGAAGGACTCCTCCGCGGAGCGGGTCGTGACCGCCGTCTTCCCGCTCATTCCCCGGCCAACCCCTTCAAGGCCGGGGGCAGGTAGCGGATGAGGTCTCCGGCGACGAGCGACTTTTCGCTCAACCGGTCCGCGGCGACGTCGCCGGCCAGTCCGTGGGCGTAGACGGCCGACAGGACCGCCCCGAGCAGATCGTTCTTCTGGGCGATCTGGGAGGCGATCATCCCCCCTAAGACATCCCCGGTCCCGCCGGTGGCCATGCCCGGGTTCCCCGTCGGGTTGACGAAGACGCGGCCGTCGGGTGCGGCGATGAGCGTCCGATACCCCTTGAGTACGACGACGACATCGTGCTTGGCCGCGAATTCCGGGGCGAGCTCCAGCCGATGGCGGACGACCTCGTCGTTCGTCCGCCCGACGAGTCTCGCGAACTCGCCCGGATGCGGGGTGAGCACGGCCGGGGCCTCGAGGCCGGCCAGAACGTCCAGGCGCGAGGCGACGATGTTGAGCCCGTCGGCGTCGATGACGCACGGGACCTTGATCTTCGGCAGCAGTCCGAGCACGAACTCGGCGGTCGACGCATTGGTCGAGAGTCCGGGCCCGATGAGAACGGCGTTCTTGCCCTTGAGCAGGGCGAGCGCGCGCGGCAGCGCGGCCGCGGCGATCGTCTTTTCCGGCGTTTCGTCCAGCGGCTCGGTCATGAGCTCGGCCATGGACCGGGCGATCGACGGCAGGACCCCGGCGGCCGTGGCGACGGTGACCAGCCCCGCCCCCATGCGCAGCGCGGCCCGCCCGGCGAGCGCAGACGCGCCCGACTTGCCGAGCGACCCGGCAAAGATGAGGAGATGGCCGTAGCTCCCCTTGTGCGTGTCCCGTTTCCGCTTGGCAAAGTACGGCCTGATGGCCGGTTCTTCGACCAGCTCGAGCTTCAAGTCCGGATTCTCGAAGAGCTCGGGCGGGATGCCGATGGGGGCGATGACGAGCTCGCCGACGCGGTCCAGGGCGGGCGGAAAGATATGGGCCACCTTGGGAGCGGCCAGCGTGACCGTCAGGTCCGCCTTGACGCTTGGCCCGATTATCTCAAACGTGTCGGCCGAAAGCCCCGAGGGGATGTCGACGGCGACCTTGTAAGCCTCCGCCCGGCTGATGTCTTCGACGACCGCGGCAAAGAGGCCTTCGAGCGGCTTGGCGAGGCCCGTCCCGAAGAGAGCGTCGATCACGATCGAGGCGTGGAAAACGACGCCCCGGCCCTTTTTCCAGGCCGCGGCGTCGCGGACCTCGGTCACGGGGATGCCCATCTTGAGCGCGACGGCGAGATTGACCGCGGCGTCGCCCTTGACCTCGTTTTTGGCCGAAAAGAGCAGGACATCCGGCCTGGCGCCGGCGTTGTACAGATGCCGGGCGACGACGAGACCGTCGCCCCCGTTATTGCCCTTGCCGGCCGCGATGACGATCCGCTCGTCCGCGATGACCGGGAAACGGGATTTGAGGACCT
>JADGNU010000301.1 GCA_017883305.1 Candidatus Aminicenantota bacterium
AAGTCAGCGACCCTGGATGGGCGCGCGAGCTGGGACTTATGTCGTTCGCGGGATACAAGCTCCCGATGCTCGGCGCGGAGACAGGGGGGGTTTTGGCTCTCTTTGCCGGCCACCCCATCTCGGCCGCGGAAGACGCCATGCTGAGAGGCCTGAGCAGCGCCGTTTCTTTCGTTTTGCAGCAAGCCACAGCCGAGGAGAATCTGTGCCGGGCGATGGAGATCATGGAGCGATCCAACGTCCAACTCGACGCTTCCATCAAGCGGGCGGACCAGCTGGCCCTTGAGTCCCAGGCGGCCAACATCGCCAAGGGCCAGTTCCTGGCCAACATGAGCCACGAGATCCGTACTCCCATGAACGGCGTCATTGGCATGACGGGCCTGCTGTTGGCGACCGAGCTGTCCGAGGAACAGCGCCTTTATGCGGAAACCGTCCGCTCGAGCGGCGAGGCCCTGTTGGCGGTCATCAACGACATTCTCGACTTCTCCAAGATCGAGGCCGACAGGATGGAAGTGGAGGACCTCGATTTCGACCTGCGCACGATGCTGGAGGGCGTGGCCGAGCTGCTGGCCCTGCGAGCCCACGAAAAGAGCATCGAATTCATCTATCGCATCGACCCGGAAATGCACACCTACCTGCGAGGCGACCCCGGGCGTCTTCGCCAGATCCTGCTTAACCTGGGGGGCAACGCCGTCAAGTTCACGTCCCGGGGAGAGGTCACCGTCGAGGTCAGGCCGGAATCGGAAACCGGCGACCGCCTCAAAGCCCGCTTCGAGGTCCGGGACACGGGGATCGGCATTCCTCAGGACAAGATCGGGCTCCTATTCACCGCCTTCCAACAGGCCGACGCTTCGACCACACGGCGGTTCGGCGGAACGGGATTGGGATTGGCCATCTCCAAGCGCCTGGCCGGGTTGATGGGCGGCGAGATCGGCGTCGAAAGCGTCGAGGGCCGGGGGTCGACCTTCTGGTTCACCGCCGACCTCGGCAAACGGGCTCTTCCGCCCGAGCGCCGAGACGGGGCGCCCCGAGCCGAGATCCGAGGCGTGCGCATCCTGACCGTGGACGACAATCCGACGAACCGTCTCGTCATGGCCGAACAGCTGGCTTCGTGGGGCGCCCGCCACGTGGAGGCCGCCGGCGCGAACGAAGCGATCGACATGCTGCGCGCCGCCCGGGCCGGGGGCGATTCCTTTCGCGTCGTCCTTACGGACATGAATATGCCGGAGATCGACGGTGAGACCCTGGGCCGGACGATCAAGGCCGATCCGGACCTTCGCGATACCCGCCTGGTGATGATCACCTCGTACGGCAAGCGGGGCGACGCGAAGCGGCTCGAGGCCCTCGGCTTCTCCGCCTACTTGACCAAGCCGGTCAAGCAGTCCCAATTGTACGATTGCCTGGCCACCGTCCTCGGCGCCGGCTTTCCATCTGTTAAGGCCCCGGAGACCGTCCTGGTGACGCGCCACTCGATCAACGAGGACAGCCGGCGCAGGGTCCGCATCCTGCTGGCCGAGGATAACGCGACCAACCAGCAGGTGGCCCTGAGCATTCTCGGGAAGCTGGGCTTCCGCGCCGACGTCGTGGCCGACGGACGCCAAGCCCTCCGGGCGCTGGAGACGGGGGCTTACGATATCGTGCTCATGGACATGCAGATGCCGGTGATGGACGGTTTCGAAGCGACCCGGGCCATCCGCTCGAGCGAAGCCAAGCTTCCCGACCGGCGAATACCCATCATCGCCATGACCGCCCATGCCATGCGGGGCGACCGCGAGCGTTGCCTCGAGGCGGGCATGGATGACTATATCTCCAAACCTATCGCGCCCCAGGCCTTGGCCGAGGCGCTCGAGAGGGGCCTGGGCGCCGCGCCCGCCGCGGAATCCCGGCGGTCCGAAGGGCCGCCCGTTTTCGACCGGCCGGCCCTCCTGGCCCGGCTGATGGGTGACGAGGACCTGGTTAAGGAGATCATCGCGGGTTTTCTGGCGGACATGCCCCGGCAGATCCACAAACTCAAGGAATTCGTCGACCAAGGTGACGCAGGATCGGCCGGAGGCCAGGCCCACGCCATCAAAGGCGCGGCGGCCAACGTAGGCGGCCTGGCCCTGAGCGCCGCGGCCAATGACATGGAGAGGCTCGGCCGGGCCGGACGCCTGGGTGAGGCCGCCGGCCTCCTGCCCGAGCTCGAGAGGCAGTTCGATCTGCTCAAAGCGCGCATGCAAGAGGCCGTGAGATGAGGATCCTGATCGCCGAGGACGATTTCACTTCGCGCCGTATTCTCGTCGCCATCCTGAAGAAGTGGGGCTATGATCCTATCGCCGTGGAAGACGGCACGGCCGCCTGGGACGCGCTGCAGCGGACCGGCGCGCCCGAACTCGTCCTTCTCGACTGGGACATGCCCGGGATGAGCGGCTTGGAGGTTTGCCGCCGTCTGCGGAAAATCGATTCCTCCCGTCCGGCCCACGTCATTCTTCTGACAGGCCGTGGGGAGAAAGGCGACGTCGTCCAAGGACTTGATGCGGGGGCCAATGATTATATCTCCAAGCCCTTCGACAGCGAGGAACTGCAGGCCAGTCTGCGGGAGGCGCGGGATGCCCTGGCCCACCAGGCGACTCACGATCCCCTGACCGGCATTTTCAACCGCCGCGCCATCCTGGACAGGCTCAGCGAGGAGCTTTCCCGGGCGAAACGGGAAAAAGGAAAGTTGAGCGTCGGGATGTGTGATATCGACCACTTTAAAAACATCAATGACGCCCGTGGGCACCAGGCCGGAGACGAAGCGCTGATCGCCTTCACCCAATGCCTTCAAGCCCAGCTGCGGGAATACGACTGCGTCGGCCGATACGGCGGCGAGGAATTCCTCGTGATCGCCGCCGGTCCTCAGGGGTGGATCGAAGAGGGCCTGTATGAGCGGCTATGCGTCCGGGTCGCGGAGACCGAGATAAGGACGAAATCGGGACCTGTTTCGATAACGGTCAGCATCGGTGTGGCGCGGGGAACGGGACCAAGCACGGTGGACGCCCTCCTCGCCGCCGCGGACGACGCCCTCTATCAGGCAAAAGCCGGAGGCCGGAACCGCGTCGCCTATGCCAGCCAGGACGGTCGCGGATCAGGGAAGCCATGAAAGATAATCCGCGCAAGCGGACGGAGGCGGCCCTGCGGGAGAGTGAGGAACGGTTCCGCACCCTCTACGAGAATTCCACACTCGGCCTCTACAGGACGACCCCGGACGGCCGGATCA
>JADGNU010000089.1 GCA_017883305.1 Candidatus Aminicenantota bacterium
CGGGAAGAAATCCCGGATGGCGGCCAGGGCGGTCTGAGACATGACGGCGTCGCCGATGTGGATGTCGGGGACGACGAGAAATCTCTGGAAGGACTTCAGGCCTTGCATGATCCGGCGGTTGCGCCGTGCGAGCATCGCGGACAGCCATCGACTGCCGGCCACGGCCGGGAATGTCCGATCGAGGACGCGTGAGCCAGCCCGCGGAAAATGTTCGGTGAGCCGGTTCGTCGCCTCGAAGAGCACTTTCTGCCCTCTATTGTAGAGTCGCCGCCGGCCCGGCCAGTCCGCGTAGCCCAGAAGGCGGTCGGTGCCGTGTCCAAAGGTCCAGGCCCGACCGCCGTGCGCGTCGGGGAGGGACCGCTCCGGCTGCTTACGTTGATTCAAACTTCACCTTGGTCTGATTCTATGGAATCCACTGTCCCTGTCAATGAAAGATTGACGGCGTGACGCGTCGACTTGGCGACCTCCCCCGCATGGCGATCAACATGTTCATGATCCTGGCCTCAGGCAACTGCGAATATGGCACCCGCACGGGGAAATTCTTTAGTGAACGTTGCCTTAACAAGAATTCAGGAAATCAGTCAGAGAAATCCCTGCGGATGATCTTGCCGACCCTCTTGGCCAGGGCCATGATGGTCAGGATGGGAGGATTTCCCAGCGATTCGGGAAGCAGGGTGGCGTCGGCCAGAAAAAGGTTCTCGGGAAGACGGCTCGGCCGAAGAGTTTTCGCGTCCTCGCTCGTTAGGGGAAGCATGCCGCCCGGGTGTCCGGCGTTGAGAGTCCCGAAGAACATATCGCTTTTCCGGATCCCCATCCGGCCGAGGATGTCCACGCAGACGTCGGCGGCCGCCTTCAGGGTCCTGGTGTCTTCATGAGTGAGGGCCTTAACGACCTTTCGCCCGGAGACGGTCCCCGATCTGGCATCGGCCAGCTTGATCATGAGGCTGATGATGTTCCCCGCTCCTGAAGTCCATTGGCGGTTGAAAAAATAACTCAGATAATCGAAATAGGGCGACAGAATGTAGCCCTCCCGCTGCACGGCGAAGGGCATGGAGATCTCCCTTTGCTGAAGCGCGTTGTCCCAAGGGGCGGCCACGCAGAGAACGGGATCGACGAACAACGCCGGATCGAAGGGGATTCCCGAACTCCGAAGAATGACCGGGGTCCCCAATCCGCCGGCGGCCAGGACGACGACGTCCGCGGGATAGAATCGCCGCCTCGGGCCGTGACCGGCCGCCACGCCCGCCGCCCGTCCGTTCTTGAAAACGACCGCGCGGACGGGACAATTCGTGATCAGGCGGGCGCCGCGGTCCAAAGCCGCATGGAGGAACTCGCGGCTGTCCCATTTAGCTCCGGAGGGACATCCCAGAACGCAGCGGCCGCAGTTCCGGCAAGACTCATTCCGTCTCATTTTCGGCAAGGGCCGGGGTTCGAGCGCCATCTCCTGGAAAACCGAAAACAGACGCTGCGTCGTTTCGTTCCAGAGGCGTTGATGGGCGATCGAGATCGGGATCTCGCGGTCGAGCTCCGCGAATTCCACGTCGAGGTCGATGCCGATGGCTTTCAACCCCCGATCACAGCGCAAGGCGTTGCCCGTGGCCAAGGTCGTCGTCCCGCCCGTTCCGATGCCACGCACCAGGACCATCCCCTCGCGCGTCTTCTGGATCCTCATGGAAGGAAAGAGAAGCCTGATCCCGCGCTCGTCGAAGAGGAGACCGAGCTTCTTGAGCCTCTCGGGAAGGCGAAGGTCCAGAGACAGCGGGCGGAATTCCCGGCCCGCCTCGAGGATCAGGACGTCGAAGGATCCCTGGAGCTCTTTGGCGACCGCGGCGCCTCCCGCGCCGGTCCCGACGACGATCGCGGTCGGCATCAGACCCCGACCTTGAAAGCAAAGCGGGCCCGGCAGCCCTCGCGGCCCTCGGTGAGACGCTGCGTGAATTCGAGGCCCCCGCCCCCGGCCAGGCCGGACAATATCCCCGCGTCCAAGGAGGACATCAGGCGGCACACCTCCGGGGAATAGAACCGGCTGAAATAGCAGCTCCTGATGATGATGTCGCCTCCGGGACCGCCCCGGAAGTCGATCTCGAGGCACCGATAGAGGACCCTCGCGGCCGCCATCGCCTCTTCTCGAGTGGAGACGCGTAATGTCCTGCCGATCTCCTGCCCTAGTCGCATGGCCCCGTCGAAAAGCCTTCTTTCGGCCGCCGCCGATCTTGACGGCGAATCCAGCGTTTTTTCCGCCATCTCCCGAGAAAATTCGGCGAACTTCTGAAGCAGCTCTTCCCGGGAAAGCCCATTGGTGGAAGGCGGGGGCTCGTCGAAGGCCCGGGCCGTCAGGAGCAGGAGTTCCTCCAGCTTCCGCCTCCTGAGCCCGGCCGGAAGATAAAGGCGGGCCAGAAAGAGGCGCCCGTTCATCGGGACTTCCTCAACGCACTCCCCTCCCGGCCGCCGCGCGCACGTTGAAGAACATCATGAGCACGACGAGGCCGAGCCCGCCGTCGACGATCCCGTTCACGAGATAGACGAGCCAAGGCGCGTGAAAGAAGAACATCAGGAAGGACAGAAGCGAGCTCACGAGCTTGGCTTGGCAGAGGATCAGGGGATAGACCTTTTCTCCGGGAAACCGATACATGAACCAGGCCAGGATCGTCACGACGTACATGTAAGCCGCCGCCAGGACCCCGAAGAACGACCTCTCGACGGGCCCTTCGCTCATACCCAGGCGCCGGGAGATGGCGTTGAACAAGGCCAGCATCTCCCGAGGCCAGAGAAGAAACACCCCGCCGACCAAGGCGAAGACAACGGCCAGGCCGAGGCTGAAAGCTCTATACGACGTCCGGGATGGCTCGGGCATGGTCGTCATTTCCTCAAGAGTCGTAGAGCTTGAAAAATTTGGACATGGGGGCGAACGTCACGTTCTCGAGCATTTCGAGCGCGTCCTCACGCGCGATGGGGATCGCCCCCTTCGAATGGGCTTGGAACGATCGATAGTTCTTGTTGATGAAACAGGATTCCTCCGAAGGGAAACGCTCCCGCATGTCGCGGACGATCTGGGCGAGCGGCCGGTCGCGGACGTTGCCCATCGTCATCGGTGTAAAGACGCACGGGCTGACCTCGCCGAAGGCGTCGACGTAGATCATCTTACGGCCGGCGTTGCATCCGAAATGCTCCCGCCCTTCGAAATGGCCGAGATAATTGACCGTCATGCCGTTCCGCCTGTTATACCGGTCCTGGAGCCGTACGAGACCGACGCGCTCGTCCTCGCTGATGACGTAACTGTCGTTCCAGAACGCCTGGACCGAAGGCTTAAGCTCGCTCAGCCAGGCTTCGTGGATGCCCAGGCCCTCGAGAAAGCCCAAGAATTCGTCGGTCTGGCCCTGCCGGATCATGTCCCTCGAAAGGACCGCGGAAACGCCCACGTGGAGGCCATCCACGTTCCTGAAGATCTCGACGGCCCGCAAGGCGGTGGCGAAGGCGCCGTCGACGCCCCGGTTCCTGTCGTGGACCTCCGGCTTCCAATGGTCCAGACTCACCGATACCGAAAACAGCCCCGCGGCCTTCAGGTCCCGCGCCATCCCCGGGGTCAGCGTGCTGCCCGTGGTGAACAGCTTGACGGCGCAGCCGTCCGACGCTTCCTCCGTCAGACGGACGATGTCCTTGTTCAGAAGCGGCTCCCCTCCCGTCCAGCCCAGCCAGAGGATGCCCAGCCGCTTCAGCTCCCGGACCACGGCCAGGATCTCCGCGGAGTCCATGGCCTGTCCTTTCCGTTCCCTGTTGTAGCAGTAGGAGCATCGCTGGGGGCACTCGGCGGTCAACCCGACCTGGGCATGCGACGGCCCCTCGCGCTTCTCGATGAGCTGTTCGCGGATGAATCGGGAGTAGGCAGGGCTGTTGAGCGGCGGAAGGTGGGAATGCAGGATGAGGTTCTCGCCCACCTTCCGGACCCTGAACTTGCGCATGTAGTCGAGGAAGAACAGGCTCAGCGAGGGCCGGACCTTGAGCATGTGCGGATTTCGCCAAAGGACCTGAAGCGCGGGCAACCGGGCTGTCTTCATGATCGACCGCCTTCCCAGATTTCGTAGTCTATGTAACACGTTCGGACCAGAATTTTCAAGACCCGGGCGGCGGGGCGGCCCTTTTCTTGACAGCCCTTCGAGGCAAAGCATATCATCGGTTCGCGACGGGAGGCCGCCCGGACGAGAATCCCGGTCGACAGGAGAGGACCGATGCCAATGCAGAAGAAGATCGCATCCTTAATGCTCATCGCCGTGGTCGGCGCAAGCGCCCTGTTCGCCGCCGATCTGACCAAGGACGAGCAATCCTGGGTGGCCAAGGCCTCCCGGGAAACGCGGAACGGCTGGGTCTACCTGCACATCGAGGGCCAGCCCTTTGCCCGCGGTTTCCAGCACGGCTACCTCCTGGCCAAGGAGATCGCGGAGAGCCTGCGCGTCGAAAAGCACATGACCTGGTGGGACACGGGCCGGGAGTGGCCCTATTTCGTCGAACGGACCCTGAAGATGTTCGCCCCGAAGATCGACCCCGAATTCCGCGAGGAAATGGAGGGCATCGCCGCCGGCGCCCGCAAGGCCGGAGTCGACGTCAGCTATGGGGACATCGTCCTCCTCAACGCGTCGTCCGAGATCATGGGCTACTGGTATCCCTCTCACCAGGAAAACAGTCCGCCGCTGAAGACCGGCGGCTGCAGCGCCTTCATCGCCACGGGAAAAGCCACGGCCGACGGCCGCATTGTCATGGCCCACAACACCTGGTCCTTCTTCGTGCCGGCCGACACGAACGTGATCATCGACCTGCGGCCGGACAAGGGGTCCCGGATCCTGATGCAGGCCTTCCCCGGCGGCATCCACAGCGACACGGATTTCTTCATCTGCTCGTCGGGACTCGTGGGCACCGAGACGACGATCGACTACTTCAAGGGATTCGATCCGGACGGGATGCCCGAGTTCGTCCGCATCCGCAGGGCCATGCAGTACGCCCGCAGCCTCGACGAGGCGCTCAAGATCATGATCGACGGCAACAACGGCGGCTACGCCAACACCTGGCTTTTCGGGGACGTGCGCAGCAACGAGATCGCCCGGCTGGAGCTGGGCCTCAAGTTCCACTCCGTCGAGCGGACCCGGGACGGCTTCTATTCCGGCTCGAACATCACGGAGAATATCCCCCTGCTCCGCCAGGAGACCGACGCGGATTTCGACAACATCAAGCATTCCGACATCGCCAGACGGGTGCGCTGGCTCGACCTTTTCGACAAGTGGATGGGCAAGATCGACGCAGAGCGCGGCAAGATCATGCTGGGCGACCATTATGACGTCTATGCCGGCAAGGAGATGCCGGGAGACCGCACCATCTGCGGGCACTGGGAGCTCGCTGCGGACCCGGCCGGCGGGGCCAGCGACGCCTGGGCCAAGCCCTTTTGCCCGGCCGGGGCACTGGACGGCAAGGTTGTGGACGCCAAAATGGCCGGGGAGATGACCTTTTGGGCCAAATGGGGAAGCTCCTGCGACATTCCGTTCGATGCCGAGAAGTTCCTTAAGGAGCACCGGCAGTACGATTATCTCAAAGGCTACTTGAAGAGCCGTCCCGCTCAGCCCTGGACGGTCTTCAAGTCCGGCCCGAGATAGCAGCGGAGGAGTCCGATGAAACACGCGGCGATCGATCGGATGGGCGGGAAGGCGTTCGTCATTCTCCTCAGCACGGGGCTTGTCCTTTCGTTGGCGTCGGCGGCCCCCCAAGGAAACGTCGACCGGAATTCCCCCGGCGATGCCCAGAGTCCGGCCATCACCCTGCTGAAGCCGGCGCGGGTGTTCGACGCGGAGGACGGCAAGACGCACGAGGGTTGGGTCGTCCTGGTGAAGGGAGACAAGATCGCCGCCGTCGGGCCGGCGGCGCAGGTCGCCGTCCCGGAAGGCGCGAAGACGATCGAGCTCGCCGGAGCGACCCTGCTGCCCGGGCTCATGGACATTCACTCGCACATCTTCCTTCACCCCTATAGCGAAACGCTCTGGAACGATCAGGTCCTCAAGGAGCCGCTCGCCTATCGGACGATCGAGGCCGTGATCCACTGCGAGCGGACACTGATGGCCGGATTCACCCTCCTCCGGGACCTCGGCACCGAGGGCGCCGGCTACGCGGACGTCTCGGTCCAGCGGGCCATCCGCGAGGGGCTCATCCCGGGGCCGCGCCTGCTCGTCGCGACGCTGGCGATCGTCGCCACGGCAAGCTACGGACCGGGGCCGGCCGGCTTCGCCCCCGACCTCGTCCTGCCGAAAGGCGGCCAGGAAGCGAGCGGACAAGCCGAGGTCCTGAAGGCGGTCCGCGACCAGGTCGGGCACGGCGCCGATTGGGTCAAGGTCTATGCGGACTACCGGCACGGGGTGAGCGGCACGGTCCCCACGTTCAGCGAGGACGAGCTGCGCACGCTGGTCGCGGAAGCCCACTCCGCCGGCCGGCCGGTGTCGGCTCATGCCACGACCGCCGAGGGCATGCGCCGGGCGACCCTGGCGGGGGTAGAATCGATCGAGCACGGCTATGGCGGCACCGAGGAAGTCTTCCGCCTGATGGCCCAGCACGGGGTGGCCTTTCTGCCCACGCTGGCCGCCGAAGAGGCCTATGGGGAGTATTTCGAGGGCTACAAACAGGGCCAAGCCCCGACGCCGGGAATGGAGCAGGCCTTGCGGGCCTTCAAGACGGCGCTCGCGGCCGGGGTCACGATCGGGCTCGGCAGCGACGTCGGAGTTTTCGCTCACGGCACCAACTACCGCGAGATCGAGTGGATGGTGCGCGGCGGGATGACTCCGACGCAGGCCCTTTTGGCGGCCACCGCGGTCAACGCCCGGATCATCCGCATGCAGGACCAGGTCGGCCGGATCAAAGCCGGCCTGCTGGCGGACCTCGTGGCCGTCGCGGGCGACCCGACGCAAGACATCAGGGCCGTCCGGGACGTGCGCTTTGTCATGAAAGGCGGCGTGATCTACAAACAGCCCTAGGGGAAATCCGAACCAGGATTATGGAGCAGATGCAGGTCAGGAACTCCCTTAAAGTCTTCTGGTCAAAGGTTCACGAGCCCCGAGTTTTCAGCCATGATGAGAGGGCGTTGGGCGAGATGAAGATGAAAAAGATTAAAACCTGGGCCGCGGCCTTCCTGCTGTTGGGTGCCCTCCCTTTCCAGGTATTCGCAAGGGATCAAGCTTCCGAGGTACCTGGGAAAGGCCCGTCGCGACTCTTCTCGCTATCGATTTGCGGGGACCGCCCTGCTCCACAAACGCAAACCCCAGCCGGCATACCGACCCTGCTTCGATTGACTCTCGAGGCGGCAGATCCTTCTCTTCCGGCCGCCCCGCCGATGAGCGGCGAATTCTCGTTCAGATCCATCTCCCGCGATTTCTTGAAGGACGCCGGGCAGATCTGGAGCTATCCGGTCCACATCCGGGCCCGCGATATCATGCCCATCGCCGGCTTGGCGGCCCTCACCGGATTCCTGATCGGGAACGACGAGGCGATCCACCGGGGGTTCATGAAATATCGGGACGCCCATGCCTGGGTCCGAGCGGTCAGCCCGGTCATCACGAGGATGGGGACCTACGGGGCCTGGGGGACGGCGGCTGTTTTCCTGGGTGTCGGCCTGATCGGCGGCGACAAGAAATCGACCGAGACCGCGGTCCTGGCCTCCAGTGCGATGCTGCAGAGCGGCATCCTGGTCACCTTCCTGAAGGGGATATTCGGGCGGCAGCGCCCGTTCTGGGCAGATGGGGTCGACCATTGGTCCGGGCCGGTCGGATTTTTCAAAAGGTTCGGATCGGGGCAGTCGGGGAGATACGATTCCTTCCCTGGAGGGCACTCGATCACGGCTTTCAGCTTGGCCACGGTGTTGGCCATGCAATATCGCAAGAGCGTCTGGGTGCCGATCGTTGCCTACTCCGTGGCCACGGGCGTCGCGCTGTCGCGGGTGACCGAGAACAAGCACTGGCTCTCGGATACGCTGGTGGGCGGCGTAATCGGCCACGTCATCGGCCGCCTGGTCGTGCGCAATCACCGCAGCCGCTATCACACGACGCCCCCAGCCGGCCTCCCCCAAGGCTCGCCCACCTTGGCTCTCTCCTTTTCCTTCTAGCGGGGGGCAAAAGGAAAGCCGCGGTGACCTTGTGTCGGCGGGCTTAGCGGTCGAGCAGAAACAGAACGCCGGTCACGATGGCAAGGACCGCCATGATCAAGGACAAGCCCTCGAAGTTGAAATGGAGCAAGGGGATCAGCCCGGTCATAATGAGCCAGATGCCGAGCAAGAGCTTACCCAGGTTCTTCGGTAGTCTCAGCTTATCCATCTTGTAATCCTCCTTCTTGGTTTCTCGCGATCTATTTGGCATCCTTGTAGCTGCCCTGGATGATGATCTCGTACGGCAAGGGTTTGGTCAGGAGGGTCGGGTCTGTCCGAGAGCCCCTCACCCGCCGCGAAACCTCAGCGAAATCCATCCTCGGCAAGCCGTAGACGTGCAGGCGGTCTCCTCGTTTGAGGAGTCTGACCGCTTTCTCCGGAGGCGTCCCGCTCGCGAAAACCATGCGAAGCCGTTTCACGAGCAGTTTCCCCTTCATGTCCATGGCCGAAGCGATCACGAACCTTCCCCCGGGCGCCACGATCTGTCGCGCGTCGGTGATCTCCATGAGAAACTCCACATCATTGTAGAGCCCCTTCCGGGTGACAATGGAGACCGTATTGGGCTTGACCGTGAGGGTACACTCGGCTTTTTCATACATTTCGAAAGTGCTGCCGGCGCCCCCGGGCATATATCCTTCGATGGGCCTGAAGGTATCGAGGGTGTCGATATTGTTGATTCTCGTAATGGGATGGATCTCGAAGACATGGCCGGGGTTATTGGATTTCGCGGCGGGGAGTGGCGTCCCCTGCTCTTCTGTCGCGCGTGCTGCGTGCTCCGCCCAGATCCTCCACACGCCGGAGATCTTCAAGGGCTTGCCCCTGCCTTCGACGCTATGGACGAGGTCCGCTGCCCGCTTCGCGGAAGCGCCATTGGCGATCTCTGCGACGGCCGGGAGGCCTATCTCGGAGGCTTGACCTGACATATGAAGATCACCATCGAATATGCGGGCGGAGGGATTCTGCATCGCCTGGTCCACGGTGAACGTCGTGGTGATGCTGACCCTATCTTTATATTTCTCGAGGAAGGACTTGTTGATCTGAATCTCGATGTCCTTGGCGGAGAACATTTCATTGACGTTCATAAAGGCCCTTGTCGCCTCGCGGGCGAGGAACGCGCAGCCGCTGAGGGCGCCCATGAGCAGGACGAGCGCGGCGGCGGCAAACGCCGATGGATGCTGTGAGGAATGTCTCGTCATGATCTCCTCCGTTAGCTTCCAGATATAAGCTAGACCCTCCTGTCACAAAGATGATATCCCCGGCGGCGGAACCAAGTCAAGAACCTGAACCCGCCGAGGCGTTAAACGGCGCGCGTCCTATTGACAGCCGTTTGAATGGGGCGATATAGTCTCTGCGGTTCCGGTCTGAAACGAAAGAGAGGATGCTCATGAAAACGCGTCTCCCGGGCGCCGCGGTTTTTCTTGCGGGTCTTCTGCTCGTTTCGCAACTGGCGGCCGGCGCCTCCGTCAAGAAGAAGGATGAAGCCGTAGCCTCGATCGAACGGCACAAGGTGGAAATCCTCAATCTTAGCGATCAGGTCTGGGGCTTCGCCGAAACCGCTTTGCTCGAGACCCGATCGTCGAGCGCGCTCGCGGACTATGCCGAAAAGCAGGGCTTCACGGTCCAACGCGGTGTCGCGGGACTGCCGACCGCGTTTGTGGCGAGCTACGGGGAGGGCCGGCCGATCATCGGCGTCCTCGGCGAATACGACGCCCTGCCCGGGCTGTCGCAGAAAGCCCAACCCGTGAAGGAAGCCCTGCAGGTCGGCTCGCCG
>JADGNU010000302.1 GCA_017883305.1 Candidatus Aminicenantota bacterium
GCGTCAACGACTCGACGATCCGCAAGGACAAGCCGCCCCTTATCGCCAACCCGCATCCCGCCACGATCATCCTGGCCCACCTACTGACGACCCTCGAGGCCGGATTTGGGGTGACGAAGGCCCTGTCCGTCGTGCTCGAGCCCGTTTCGGCCTACGCCGAAGAGGGGATCCAGGAGCTGGCCGAGCAGAGCTACGCCCTTCTTGGCGGGACGACCCTGTCCAAAAAGGTTTTTCCCCACCAGGTCGCCTTCAACCTGCTGACCCGGACGATCAAGCCGGAGCGCAACGGCTTTTCGCCTCTCGAGAACCGGGTCTCGTCGGAGATCCGGCGCGTCCTCGCCGCCGCGGCGCCCCCTCTCTCCCTGTCGATCATCCTTGCGCCCGTCTTCCACACCTACTCGATCATGACCCACTTCGAGCTCGGCGGCGACGTGTCCGCGGCCGCCGTGGAGGATTGCCTGAGATCGAACGACGTGTTCCGGCCCGCGGCGGCCGGAGAGACCGGAGTCGTCTCGCCTGCGACCGTCGCCGGGAAGGACCGCATCCACCTCGGCCCGGTCAAGAAGGACCCGGCCATCCCCAGGGGTTTCTGGATCTGGGCCATCGCCGACAACCTGACCGTGGGTTCGAGCCTCAACGCCTACGGCATCGCCCGGGCCCTCTTCGGAGACGCTTGACGGGGTCCGGCACGAGGCGCCGTAGAGATCAAGGAGAGCACACGCGATGATCCTGGGAATGACCGGATTCGCCGAAAAGAACTTCACGTCGCCCGGGCTGCGGCTGAAGATCAGCATCAAGACGCTTAACCACCGTTTCTTCGACTGGTCGTACAAGGGCGCGCCTCTGGGCGAGGCCGAAAACCGCATCCGCGCCATCTGCCAGAAGCGGATCCACCGCGGCCGGATCGAGGTCTACGTCGATATCGTGCCGACCGGGGCCGAGAGCTGGGACTTCACCCTGAACGAGGGTCTGCTCGAGAAGATCCTGACCTCCCTCGCCCCGGTCACCCGGCGGACGGGCCTGCATCTCGACATCTCGCTCGACAGCCTCTTCCGCATTCCCCAGCTCGTCGACGTCGGCCGCAAGGCCCTCGGCCCCAAGGAGACGGCCTTCATCGAACGAAGCTTTGCCCGGACCCTCGACGACGTCATCGCGCTTCGCCTCCGCGAAGGGCGGCAGACCGTCCACCAGCTCCGGGTCCATCTGGCCGCCGTGCGGCGCTTCGTCGCCCGGGCCGAGGCGCAGTTCAAGCGCCAACCGGCCCGGCTCAAGGCCCGTCTCAAGAAGCGGCTGGCCGACCTCAACGCCGGCGCGCCGGTCTCCGAGGGGAAACTGGCTGAAGAGGCCGCGTTCATGGCCACGCGCTACGACCTGGCCGAGGAGATCGGCCGGCTCAAGACCCATCTCGACTCGTTCGACGCGTTCCTATCGCCCAAGGTCGGCGAACCCGTGGGGCGCCAGCTCGACTTCCTGTCCCAGGAGCTCAACCGCGAGGCCAACACGCTGGCCTCGAAGTCCCAGGACATCCGCATCACCCGGGAGAGCCTGGCCATCAAGAACGAGCTCGAGAGCATCCGTCAGCACGTCCAGAACATCGAATAGGGGAGTCGAAGCTATGCTCTTCGTCATCACCGGGCCCTCCGGCAGCGGCAAGTCGACCCTCATCAAGAAGGTCCGGCGGGCGCTCGAACTCGAGTTCTCGGTCTCGCACACGACGCGGGCGCGCCGCCCTTCGGAAAAGGACGGGGTCGACTATCATTTCGTCACCGAGCGCGTCTTCGAGCGCATGGTCCGTGAAAAACGGTTCCTCGAACACGCTCGGGTCCACGGCCATCTTTACGGGACCTCCCGAGCCGAGGTCGAAACGAAGAGCCGGCATCGCGATATCGTCCTCGATATCGACGTCCAGGGGGCCCGCCAGGTGAGGGCCAGGGTCGCGGGGGCCGCCCTCATCTTCATCATGCCCCCGGTCGCCTCCGAGCTCCGCCGCCGTCTCGTCAGCCGCGGCGAAGACAGCCGCGAGGCGATCGCGCGCCGCCTGCGGAACGCCCGGGCCGAGATCCGGGCCTACGCCGAGTTCGACTACGTTGTCGTCAACGACGACCTGGCCCGGGCCGTGGCCGACCTCAAGACCGTCATCCGGGCTGTCCGTCATCGTCCTGACGCCATGGCCGCGAGCCTGACGCCCATCCTGAGAAGCTTCGCCAAAGGCCGGCCATGACCAAGAAGATGGCGTTGGGTGTCTCGTCGTCGATCGGCATCTACAAGGCCTGCGAGATCGTCCGCGGTTTCCAGAAAGCCGGGATCGAAGTCCAGGTGGTCATGACGCCGAACGCCGCGCGGCTCATCTCGCCCCTGCTCTTCAGCTCTCTGGCCGGGACGAAGACGATCGTCGACACGTTCGAGGAGCCGGAGACGCGGATGATCCGGCATGTCGCAGTGGGCAGGGAGATCGCGCTCCTGTGCGTTGCTCCGGCCACGGCCAACGTTATCGGCAAGTTCGCCGGCGGCGTCGCCGACGATTTCCTGTCGACCCTCTTTCTGGCCACGCCCGCGCCGATCCTCATCGCCCCGGCCATGAACGAGGCCATGTACCTCGATCGGAAGACCCAGGCCAATATCGCCCGGCTCAAGGCCCTGGGAGCCGAGTTCGTCGAGGCGGAGAAGGGCTATCTCGCCTGCGGCGACACCGGCTGGGGCCGGCTGGCGGAACCGGAATCGATCGTCCGGGAGGGCCTGCGGATCCTCACTCGCAGCGCCAGCCTCGAGGGAAAGACCGTCCTGGTGACAGCCGGCCCGACCCGCGAGCCGCTCGACCCGGTCCGCTTTCTCTCCAATCCCTCGTCGGGGAAGATGGGCTACGAGCTCGCCCGCGAGGCCCTGGCCCGCGGCGCGAAGACGATCCTCGTCTCCGGCCCGACCGCGCTCGTCCCGCCGTGCGACGCCCGGACGGAGATGGTCGTAACGGCGGCCGAGATGGAAAAGGCCGTCCTCAAGGCCTTCCCCGCGGCCGACATCGTCGTCATGGCCGCCGCGGTCTCGGATTTCCGCTTCAAGGCCCCGAAGGGGCGAAAAGCCGCCAAAGACGAGATCGGCTCTTCGCTGGCCATCGAGAAGACGACGGATATCCTGGCCCTGCTCGGCAAGAAAAAAAAGCCGGGACAGGTCCTGGTCGGCTTCGCCGCGGAGACGCACGACATC
>JADGNU010000303.1 GCA_017883305.1 Candidatus Aminicenantota bacterium
CCCGACAACGACTGGCACCGATCTTGGGCGGAACTGCGCGCTATGCGGCTCGCCGGGGAAGAGCATGAATTTCACCGGGACCTTATCCAGGTTATAGAGCGCCCGGTAGTGGGTCCAGCCCTGGCTCGTCGGCACGTTGCGGTCCTCGGTGCCGAAGAAGATGATCGTCGGCGCCCGGACCTTGTCCATCTGGAAGAGCGGCGAGATGCGCAGGTAGAGCTCCGGGTCCTCGAGCGGCGACTTGCCCAGGTAATACGCGTCGAAGGACTGGCCGAAATCGACGTTGGCCCAATCGCTGATGAATTCGACGTCGCCCGCGCCCGCGGAGACGATCTTGTAGCGGGCGGGGTTGGCGATGGAAACGGCGATCGACAGGATCGAGCCGTTCGACCAGCCGAACGTGCCGATCCGCTCCGGGTCGATGAGCCCCTTGGCGATGAGCGCGTCCACGCCTTTCTCGATGTCCGCGACGGGATATTCGTAGTACTTGCCGCAACAGATGGACTCGACGAACTTGAGGCCGTAGTTCGTGCTGCCATGGTAGTTCGGCTTGAGGATGAAGGCGCCGCGCTGGGCTAGAAGCTGGTGGGCGTAGGCCCAGCTTTCGTCCCACATGTCGAGGTCGGCGCCGGCCGGGCCGCCGTGGGGCGCCGTCAAGAGCGGATATTTCTTTCCCGCCGCATAGTCATGCGGATAATAGAGCAGGCCCTCGATCTCTTCGCCCAGGGCGCCCGTCCAGCGAACGATCTCGGTCCGGGCGATGGCCTTGTCCTTGAAGCCGGGATTGAGGTCGGTCACCTGGACGGGACCGGTGAGCTTGGCGCCGTCGAGGGAGGCGCGATACCATTGCGTCGGCCGGCTCGCGTTCGAATGATCATAGACGAGGACCTTGGCGTCGCGGCTGATGGCGAAGCCGAAGAGGTTCTTGACGTGTTCGCCTTCGAGGTCCGTCCGCGTCCAGGAGGAGCCCGCCTTCACGTAGCGGGCCGGGAGGAAGCGGACGCCGGCCGCCAGCAAGGTGATAAAACCGTCAGGGGTCGGCTCCAGGTCGGCGCCCAGGCCGTTCTCCCAGCCGAGGTCGACCTTGATCTCCCGGCCGGCGGCCAGGTCGTAATAATAAAGGAGTGTCACCGTGGCCGTGAAAAAGCGCGGGTCGGAGGAATATGGCGCCCCGAAATAGAACCCGCTCCCGTCCGGAGTCGTGCGGATCGCGGCCGGGATGATGCGCCGGCCGGCCAGGATCTCCTTGCGGCCGCCGCCGGCGAGGTCGCAGATGAAGACCTTGGGCAGGATCTTGTGGTCCCACTCGAAGCTCAGATACTGGCCGTTGACGGTCATGGCCGTCTTCCCGTCGGGGGTCACGGCCCAGGCCTGGATGAAGTCCGTGTTATCGGTCAGCCGGGTGATCTTTTTATCCTTGACGACGAGCTTGAACAGGCGGACGGGCGGCTCGTGCGAGACATCATCGACAACCCGGGTCGTGTCCTTTTTTCTCTTGAGCTCCTGCTCATAGAAAGCCGGATCCTCCTGGGCGCTGAAGATGAGCGTGTCGTCGTCGACCCATTCGAATTCCTGGACGCCGCGGGCGAGCTCGGTCAGGGGGTAGGGCTCGCCGCCGAAAGGGCTCATCAGCCAGAGCTGGGAGCGCGAGAGGTCGGGGTTCGGCTTGGGCAGGGGCTTCGTGCTCAGGAAGGCGATGATCTCCCCGTTCGGCGACCATTTGGCCTGGCCGTTAGTATCCGTGCCGCGCGTCAGCTGGACCTCTTTTTTAGTCTCGAGGCTGGTCAGGAAGACGTTGGCGATGCGGCCGTTCTTGTCCTTGTCCATGCGGCCCCGGGTCCAGACGGCCCATTTCCCGTCGGGCGAGATCTCCCAGCCCGAAGCCGATTCGGTCAGGAGGATGTCCTCGGCGGTCCAAGCCGTCCCGGCCTGGCCGGCGTTCCCCGGCTGCGGCGGGGTCTGGGCCGCGGCGAAATCCGCCCCGATCGCACAGGTCAGGGCCAGGAATGCGACGATCGCGAATCCGGATTCTCTCGGATACCTTGATCTCACGTGCCACCTCGCTTGATCGTACTTGAGCGGATTCTTCCATCTTTCCGCGCTCCCTGTCAATCGGGACGCGGGCGGTCCTCGAAATTCAACATCCGGCAGGCCGATGCGACTAAACCATTGGCTCTTCTTCATTTTATGCCATATGCCCAGGAGGTCTGTCCGATGTCCACCAAGCGCATCCTTCGGCCTGTCATCGTTCTGGTCCTGGCCACGCTCATCCTATCGACCGCCGGTTTCGGGCAGACGCGCCGGCATGACCTCTCCCTTTCGTATGGCGTCCTGTCCATCGACCAGCTCTCGGATATCCTGACCGACGTCCTGACCATCGTCGTCGCCCTCGGCACGTTCAGCAAGAACGACGTGAAGTACACGGGCGTGCCGTTCCTGACCTATCACTACTCCGCCAACTCCCGGTTTGGCTTCGGCGGCGCGATCGGCGGCTACAACTCCCATGGCATCTTGCAGGTCACGGGCGACAACGTCGGCACGTTCAAAGAGAAGAACTTAATCGCGGCCGTGGAGCTCGACTACCATTGGATCATGAGGGAAGGCTTCCAGGTCTACTCCGGGGCCGGATTCGGCGTCAGGTACCGGCAGGGAACCTACGAGACGACCGAGTCAGACACGTTCAACAAGGTCTTGCCGACGTTCCATATCAATGCGCTCGGCGTCCGCTTCGGCGGAAAAGTCGGCTTCTTCTTGGAGTTCGGAGCCGGCTATAAGGGCGTTCTCTCGGCCGGCATCAATGGCCAGTTCTGAGGCGGAGGAGGGCCGTCCCTTCCGTCCGGACGGAGGATGGAGATGAAGACACCGTTGATCATGGGTCTCACGGTGATCCTGGCCGCTGCGGGCAACCTGGCCTTCGCCGGCTCCGGCCAGCGTTCGCCGAGAGCGGCGAGCAACATCCAGCCGGTCTCGTGGGACGCGTGGTTGGCCGTCAAAGCGAAAGCCGAAGAGTATGACGCGGCCGGCAATCTCGTCGCCGCGCTCCAATATTATCTCGAATATTCGAGGCAGGCCCAGGGGCTGAACAATCCCGCGCGGGTGGCTTGGGGCAAGAACAACGCCGCTTACATGATCATCAAGATGCACCGGCAGGACCCGACCGTCGACCTGGCCCCGGCCGAGAAACTGCTCAGGGAAGGC
>JADGNU010000304.1 GCA_017883305.1 Candidatus Aminicenantota bacterium
CGTCGCTTTCAGGCGCTCCGCGCCTCATTTGACATCCGAGACCTGCTTGATATAATAGATTGAAATTTTGAGAGGTATTCATTTGGATACGATCATACTCATCGATATCGACAGCCTCCCCAAGGAGGGACTCCGCCTGTCCAGGGACTTCGAGTTCCTGAGCCTCGACCTGGTCGAGGAGAACGCCGTTTTTCTCGAGCCGGCCCACGCCGAAGTCACCGTCCGCCTCATCGGCGACGAGGTCCTGGTCCAGGGCGAAGTCACGGCCCGGCTGAGCTTCGTCTGCTCGCGCTGCCTGATCCCCTTCGAGTTCCCTGTCGCCAGCCGGTTCGACCTCGTCTACCTGCCGGAGGACATCGACGCCCTGTCCGAGGAGCTGTCCGACGACAAGATCGACCAGATGTTCTACAGCGGCCGCCAGCTCGACCTGCGCGCCGTCGTCCTCGAGCAGCTGAACCTGACCTTTCCGGCCAAGCCCCTGTGTGCGCCGGAGTGCGAGGGCATCTGCGCCGTCTGCGGCGAGATCATCCGCGACGCCAACTGCTCCTGCCTGGTGAAAGAATCCGATACGCACTGGAACAAGCTCAAATTTCCTGTGAGAGACAAGAGTTAAATGCCTAACCCAAAGAGACGCCATTCGCCGACGAGAAAAGGGAAACGTCGCTCCCACGACGGCCTCACCCTTCCGACCTTCTCCGTCTGTCCCAAGTGCGGCAATCCCAAGCTGCCGCATCGGGCCTGCCCCGAGTGCGGGTTCTACAAAGGACGGCAGGTCACGGAAGGGACCAAAGACTGATCTGAGCGGCGTCCATGAGAATCGCCGTCGACGCGATGGGGGGTGATTTCGGGCCCAAGACCACTGTGCCGGCGGCTCTCGCCGCCGCCGGAGACTTCGGCGTCGACATCCTCCTCGTCGGTCTCGAGAGCGCCATCCGCCGCGAGACCGAGCATCAGCCGTCCCAAGCGTCCCGCGTCACTATCGTCGACGCGCCCGAGGCGATCGGCATGGGCGAGGGGCTCCTCTCCTTCCGGAAGAAGAAAGCCTCCTCGATCCGCGTCGCCGCCCAGCTCGTCCGGGACGGGGCGGCCGACGCCTTTGTCAGCATGGGCAACACCGGCGCCGTCGTCTACATCTCCCGGGACGTCCTGGGCTCGCTCAAGGGCGTGGACCGTCCGGCCCTGGCCCTCCTCGTGCCGGGTGTCGAAGGGCAGACCCTGCTCCTCGACGCCGGGGCCAACGCCAACTGCCAGCCCCACAACCTGGTCCAATTCGCGTTCATGGGCAAGATCTTCATGGAAGCCGTGGCCGGCGTCGCGGACCCCCGGATCGGCCTGATGAGCATCGGTGAAGAGAAGGGCAAGGGCAACGATCTCGTCAAGGAAGCCTTCGACCGGCTCCAGACGGCCCCCCTCCGTTTCATCGGCAACGTCGAGGGCAAGGACCTCTTTTCCGGCATCGCCGACGTCGTCGTCAGCGACGGGTTCACCGGCAACGTCGCCCTCAAGACCTCCGAAGGGGTCGTCCAGAGCGTCATGTCCATGGCCCGCCACGAGATCACCAAGGACATCTTCGCCAAGCTCGGCTATCTCCTGATGAAGAGGCACTTGAAGAAGCTCTACAAGAAGATCGACTATTCCGAATACGGCGGCGCGCAGCTCCTCGGCGTCAACGGGGTCTGCATCATCGGCCACGGCCGCTCCAACCCGACCGCGGTGCGCAACGCCATCGGCCTGGCCCGGCAGTTCGTCGCCACCCACGTCCAGGAGAAGATCCAGGCGGAGATCCTCCGCTACGAATGCGCCATGAAGGGAGCGGCCGCATGAAGCGTTTCGAAGGACGGGTGTCCATCGTCACCGGCGGCTCCCAGGGGATCGGCGAGACGATCGCCCGCGACCTGGCCGCCGAGGGGGCCCGGGTCGTCCTCGTCGACATCCAGAAAGACAAGCTCGAGGCCGTGGCCGGGTCGATCGTCGAATCCGGCGGCCTGGCCGAGGGCCGCGAGGTCGACGTCAGCGACACGGCCGCCGTCGAGCGCACCGTGGCCGCCGTGGCCGCGGCCCATGGCCGCATCGACCACCTGGTCAACAACGCCGGCATCACCCGCGACGGCCTGCTCATGCGCATGAAGGAAGAGGATTGGGACGCCGTCCTCCGGGTCAACCTCAAGGGGACATTCAACTTCTCCAAAGCCGTCCTGCGGACGATGATCGCCGCGCGGTACGGCCGGATCGTCAACATCGCCTCGGTCGCGGGCCTCATGGGCAATGCCGGGCAGACCAACTACGCCGCTTCCAAGGCCGGCGTCATCGCCTTCGCCCGGTCCCTGGCCCGCGAGGTCGGCAGCCGCGGCATCACCGTCAACGCGGTCGCGCCGGGGTTCATCGTCTCGGCCATGACCGAAGCGCTCCCCGAGGAGGTCCGCCAGGCCTACCTCGAGATCATCCCCCTCAAAAAATTCGGGCTTCCCAAAGACGTGGCGTCTGCGGTAAGATTCCTTCTCTCCGAAGACGCGGCCTATATCACCGGCCAGGTCGTCAGTGTGAACGGCGGCATGTATATGTAGGCGGTCCGCCGGCATCTCTAAGTATTCTGCAAGGAGGACACTATGGAAAGAGACGAACTGCTCAAGAAGGTCCGGGCGATCGTATCCGACAAGCTGAGCATCAGCGAGGAGCAGGTCACGGAAGACGCGTCCTTCATCGATGATCTCGGCGCCGACTCCCTGGACACCGTCGAGCTGGTCATGGCCCTCGAAGACGAATTTGGGCTGGACATCCCCGATGACCAGGCGGAAAAGCTGACCACGGTCGGCAAGGCCATCGATTATATCGTGGGGCACGCGAAATAGCCCCGCGTCCCGTCCCCATCAACCTCGGATCGTTCGCCCCATGAGAAGGGAGATGAATCCTGGACGCCGGGTCGTCGTCACCGGCATCGGGCTCATTTCGCCGCTCGGCACGGGGACCGACAAGAACTGGCAGGCCCTGCTCCGCGGCGAAAGCGGCATCGCCGCCCTGACCCGGTTCGACGTCTCGCGCTACTCCACCCGCTTCGGCGGCGAGGTCAAGGACTTCGACCCGCTGGCGTTCATCGAGCGCAAGGAATCCCGCAAGATGGACGCCTTCATCCGCTTCGCGGTGGCCGCCGCCCAGCTGGCCGTCACGGATTCCGGGATCGCCGCGGCCGACCTCCA
>JADGNU010000090.1 GCA_017883305.1 Candidatus Aminicenantota bacterium
AGAAAAACGTTTTCGCCTGTTCTCCGACGACGGGCCGGGCCGAGCCCGTCACTCCGTCGACCTCGATGATCCGGTAGACTTGGTGGCCACGCTGGTTATATTCGAAGGTGAAGGCCCGGCTGTCCTTGCGCCAGGCCAGATCGGTGAGCTCATAGGGGTTCGGGAAGAGCGCGCTATCGACCTCGATGCCCGACTTGGCATCGACCGCAAAGAGGACCGGCCGCTCGATGTCGAGGACGTCGCCCGGCTTGGGGTATTCCATCTCGTAGTGCTTGGGCTGAAGTTGGTCGGCCGGCGAGGACTCGACATAGTGGATGACGCGGTGAGTACCCCGCTGCCTGCGCAACCCGACGAGCTTTTTCGAGTCGGGCGCCCAGGTGAGGGAATCGAAGGTGTAGTAGTTCCCTTCCGAGCCGTCGCGGCTGAGGACGGACTCCTCTTTCTTGCCTTTCTCCCGCAGACAGACGTTGTAGTTCCGGATGAAGGCTTCCCACTTGCCATCGGGAGACGTCTTTGTCTCTTTCGAGGCGGCTTCGGGAGCCGGTCCCTGCTCCCACATGGTCATGTCGCGGCCGGGCGCGCCTCCCCGCCCCGGGGTCTCCAGCTTCTTGAGGGCATACGTGGCAAGATCGCAGGACCAGCGGGCCCCGAACGCCGCGAACTCGATCGATTTCCCATCCTCATTGAAGCTGAGACCGAAGAATGGCAGGTTGAGGGCTTCGGCCTTTTCGCCCGAGGCCGCCGCCAAGGCTGCCGCCAGCCTGGCATGATCGAAGGCGATGGTTTTCTCTTGTCGCGCCGCATCGACGATCCAATACTCGTTGCCGCCGGCGACGGACTTCCGGTACCAGTAGCGGGCGGACTTGCCGATCCACCCTCCCCTATCGACGATGTTCAGGGCCAGGGGCTGCAGCTTGGACCTGAGGCCGGTCGCTCTCTCGTAATCGGCCTTGGTGACCTGGGCGGAAACGATCGCGGGTGCGAGCACGACGACCATTAGGAGAAGCGTTGCCATCGACTTTGCGCGGGATCGGGTGCAGTTCATGACGCCTCCTCGACCGGGGACATGTCCTCTGGACGTATCCCCATTCTTAGCGAAATGAGAGGAAAAAGAAATGGGGACGCTTCTATTTTCTTGTTTTCGTCCTGGGATCATGCTTCGTCAGCCGGCTGTGGGCCGGGCAAAAAAAATGGGGACCCACACCCTGGGGTGCGGGCCCCCTCTCCAGCTTCAGAATTTCAGCCCCGCGCAAGGGCGAGACTGGTGGACGCGCTCGAGCTTATTTCTTCTTAGCGGTCCACTCGACCTCTTGGTCCATCCGCTTCGTTGTCCCCTTCATCGTGGCGCCGTCGACGGTCCCCTTGTACTCCATGACCGTCTCGCCCTGCGGGGTCGTGCGGACGATCTTCCATGCGATGGCGTTGCCTTCGATGGTGCCCTCGCCGACGATCGGTGTGCCGGGTTCGCCGTTGGGGCCGGGACGCCCGGGCATGGTGACCTTGATCTTGTTGCCGTCTTGGACGATGGTGATGTCCCGGGTCATCATCTGGCCATTGCGGCCAGGCGAGCTCATTTCCCAAGTGCCGGAAACATCAGCGGCCCAGACGGCCAGGGCGAGGATGGCCACGACGGCCAGGATCGCGAGTGAGACTTTCTTCATGATCGAGACTCCTTTTAAATTGAAATTTCCCTCATGGGATTAGATTCATCAATCATCAATTTCTTCCGGCTCCGCCGCCGGCTGAAATCCCCCCTATTTCTCCTGATAGACGACGGCCAGGACGGCCCGGCCAACCGCCGCCAGGGTATCTTTATCGATCTTGTCCAAGGTATCCCCGGTCGTGTGCCAGCTCGAGGGAAATCCTCCCCGCCGGCTGTCGTAGTCGATGATGTCCATGGTCGGGATACGGGCGTCCCTGTTGATGTAGAGATGGTCGTCGATGAGCGGGTCGGATTCGGTGTCGAGGAAATACTTCGACAGCCCCAGGCCTCGGGCCACGGCCCAGACTTTCTTCACGACCGCAGGGGCGAAGTGCATCGACGTCCCCTCCATGGGGAAGGTCGCGGCGGAATCCCCGACCATGTCGAGCAGGATGCCGAACCGCGCCTTGTAGCCTGCGGGATAGGGGTTCTTGGCCCAATACTGGGAGCCGAGGCCCCAGCTCTCTTCCGAGGAGGAGCCCCGCCAGTTCGCGTGCTCCCCGAAGTCCTCGAGGTCGAGAAGCAGGATGTCGACCCCGACGGCCGGCTTCTTGAGCGAGAGGCATCTGGCAACCTCGAGCAGGATCCCGACCCCGCTCGCGCCGTCGTTGGCCCCTATGACCGGGCGGAAATGATTGGCCGGGTCGGGATCGTGGTCGGCGAAAGGCCGCGAATCCCAGTGGGCGCAGAGCAGGATCCGGTCCTTGGCCTGAGAGTTGAAGGAGGCGATGATGTTCTTCCCCTCGAGCGGCCGCCCGTCGTAGGCCCGGGCCTTGAATTCCTGGACAAAGACATCGGGCGTCCACTGCTTCAGCGTCTTGGCGTACCAATCGGCGCAGGCGGTGTGGGCGGGAGTGCCGGGGACGCGCGGCCCGAACTCGACCTGCGTCTTGACGAAGCCGAATGCCGAGGCCGCATCGAACTCCGCCGTCGCCGGCTTTGTCCCCTGCTGGCTGCCGCACGAAAACGCCGCCATAAAAAGGACGAGAAATGGGACTAGCATCGACCGTTTCATCTTGGTTCTTCCATTATACCCCTTTTTATGAAACCGAGGGGCAGACGGGGACGGGAGGCGATTGAACGCGGCCGGCGTTTTCAATATAATCCCGCCTTATCCTCGACATCCAAGGAGGTCGGCATGAAAATCGGCGTCAAAGCGGCGCTCAGGGTCTTCCCCATCCTCTTCCTGGTCATGGCCTTCGCCGGCGCCTTCGCGGCTCCTCAAGCCGCGCCGGCCGGCGGCCCCGATACAGCCGGCCTCATCCGTCATTTGCTTTGGCGCTCCATCGGCCCGGCCAACATGGTCGGGCGCATCTCCGATTTCGAGGCCCTGGACAAGGACTTCACCCAGGTCCTCGTCGGCACGGCCTCCGGCGGCGTTTTCAAGTCCGTGAACGCGGGAACGACCTGGGAACCCATCTTCGACCGCTACGGCGCGGCCTCCATCGGCGACGTCGCCTTTTTCCAGAAGGACCCGTCGATCATCTGGGTCGGCACCGGCGAGGAGTGCGTCCGGAACAGCGTTGCCTGGGGCGACGGCATCTACAAGTCGACGGACGGCGGCAAGACGTTCACCCATATGGGCCTCGAAACGACGCAGACGATCGCCCGCGTCATCACCCACCCGACCGACCCGGGCATCGCCTATGTCGCGGCGTCCGGCCACCCCTGGGGCTATACGGGCGATCGCGGTCTGTTCAAGACGGCCGACGGCGGCAAGTCCTGGACGAAGCTCGCCGGCGGCCTGCCGAACGACGGCAAGACCGGGGCCATCGACCTGGTCATGAGCCCGGCCGACCCGGAGACGCTCTACGTCGCCTTCTGGCAGCGCCTGCGCCAGCCCTGGCGATTCGATTCCGGCGGCCCGAACTCCGGCATCTTCAAGACGACCGATGGCGGCCAATCCTGGACGAAGCTCGTCCAGGGGATCCCGTCCGGCGATCTCGGGCGCATCGGCCTGGCCATCTCGCGGTCGAACCCCCAGGTGCTCGTGGCCGTCGTCGAGGCGACCTTCCAGCCCCAGGCGACGATCCGCCAGGGGAACGATCAGAAGCCGAACCCCGACTATGAGGACATGACCAAGCTCGGCTCGGGCATGTACCGTTCCGAGGACGGCGGGGCGACCTGGAAATTCATGAGCCGGCAGAATAACCGGCCTTTCTATTACAGCCACATCTACATCAATCCGCTCGAAGACAAGTGGGTCTACTGGCTGGCCACGAACATGAGCTTCTCTCCGGATGGCGGCAAGACCTGGAGCCAGATCGGCGGCCTCCATCCCGACTTCCACGCCATGTGGATCGACCCGACGAACAAGGACCGCTTCTATGTCGGCCAGGACGGCGGCGCCTCGCTCACCTATGATCAAGGCCGCACCTGGGTCTTCTTCGACAATTTCACCGCGGCCCAGTTCTACGCCCTGAGCACCGACATGCGCGATCCCTACTATGTCTACGGCGGGCTGCAGGACAACGGCTCATGGGGCGGACCGTCGATGAGCCGCGAAGGCCAGATCCTGACCGATTTCTGGTTCAACATCGGCGGCGGCGACGGCTTTCACACCCAGAACGACCCGCAGGACTGGCGGACGGCTTACGTCGAAAGCCAGGGCGGCGCCATCCAGCGCGTCAACGTCGAGACGCGCGAATCCAAGCAGATCCGGCCGACTTCGATGAACGTCATCAACTATAGAGAGTACTATCCGCCGGCCCCCCCCGAGAAGAAGGCCCCCGCCGCGAAGCCCGGCGCCAAGCCCGCGGCGAAACCCGGGGCCAAGCCCGAAGCCAAGGCCCAGCCGGCCGGGCCGGAAAGCGGCATGCCCCCCGGCATGCGGCAGGACCGCGGCCCCTTCCGCTTCAATTGGAGCACGCCGATCCTCCTCTCGGCCCATAATTCCGAGACGATCTTCATGGGCGGCAATCACCTCTTCAAGTCGGTTGACCGGGGCGACCACTGGATGATCCTCAGCCCCGACCTGACCATGAACGACAAGTCCAAGTACGCGCCGGAGAAGCCGACCGGCGGGATCACGCCCGACGTCACAGGCGCCGAGACCTACGGCACCATCATCACCATCGCGGAATCGCCTCGGATCCCCGGCCTGATCTGGGTCGGCACCGACGACGGCAACGTCCAGCTGACGAAGAACGACGGTGTCACCTGGACCAACGTCCGGCCGGCCATCAAGGGCGTCCCGCCCGGTCTGTGGTGCAGCCGGGTCGAGGCCTCGCACTTCGACGACGGGACCTGCTACGTGACCTTCGACGGCCACCGCTCCGACGATTTCCACCCCTACGTCTTCAAGACGGCCGACTTCGGCAAGACCTGGACGTCCATCTCCGCCGGCATCCCCGATGGCCAGCCCGTCTACGTCATCCGCGAGGACCCGGTCAACAAAAGCCTGCTCTTCCTGGGCACGGAGTTCGGGGCTTTCTTCAGCCTCGACGGCGGCGCGAGCTGGTCGAGCCTGCTCTTGAACATGCCCACGGTCGCCTTCCACGACCTTCTCATCCAGCACCGCGACGGCGACCTTCTCGCCGCGACGCACGGCCGGGGCATCTGGATCCTCGACGACATCTCGGCCCTGCGCAAGGCCACCGAAGGCGTCCTCGGCCAGGACGCCTTCCTCTTCGAACCGGGCAAGCCCGGCACGCGCTGGCTCCGCATCGCCCGCGGCGGCTACGGCCGGGGCGACCTGTTCTTCAAGGGCCAGAACCCGCCCGAAGGGGCTCCCATCAACTTCTATGTCAAGGCCAAGCCGGACGCGACGGCCACCCTGGAGATCGCGGACCCCTCGAGCACGCTGAAGACGACCTACATTCTCGACGCCGCCGAAGCGGGCATCAACCGCCTCGTCTGGGACATGCGCTTCGACCCGCCGGCCGCAACGACCCAGACCCTGGTCAGCAATATCAAGCGGCAGCTCGACCCGGCTCTCCTGCGGACCGACCTCACGGACGAGCAGAAGGCCGCCCTCAAGCAGGCCTCGACCGATCTTGACAGTTGGGGGACGAATTACCGCAAGGTCGTGGATATCCAGCGCCGGGTGTTCTCGATCATCCGTCCGGGCGGCGGGTTTTTCGGCGGCCAGGGCATGCGCGGCGGCATGGGCGGGCAAGTTGCCGAGCCCGGGACGTACGCCGTCAAGCTGACCGCGGGCGGCAAGACCCTTACAGGCAAGGTCGCCGTCCGGCTCGATCCGATGCTGACGGACAAATGATCTGACCGAAGAAAAAAGATAAAAAAAGGGGCATCCCCCGCGGGGTGCCCCTTGTCATTTCGGGCCGGCTCCAAGCCGGCGTTCTCATTTACTTGAAATTAGGATCAGGGCTGACCTTGATCGTCTTGGTGGCGATGTCCTTCCCGTCCACGTTGAGCGTCACTTTGTAGACGCCGGAGTCGACCAGATTTATCCGGCCGCCGCGGCGCATGCCGCCGCCTCCCGGCCCTGCGCCCTGCGGGGCGGGGTCGGCCCGCTTGGTCAGGTTCCAGGACGCTTTTTGAAGTCCCTTCTTGGCGTTGCCGGCGAGCTCCTGGATGAGCGCTCCCTCGAGGTCCTTGATGATGAGCTTGACCGCCTTGGGCTCTCCCTTGAGGTAATAATAGAGCGTCGAGCCGATGGCCGGGTTGTCGACCTTGGCGAATTCACCGTACTGCTCGCCGCGCCGCTCATAGCGGTTCCAGCGCACGACCTCCTCGGGGTCGAAGAGATAGGCGTCCTTGGCCAGGTTATCGGCGTTCAGCTCCTTGAGAGGGGCGATGTCGGCGATGTAGATGCCCCGGCCGTACGTGCCGATGACGAGGTCGCGGTCCCGCTTCTGGACGGCCAGGTCGCGGATGATGACGTTCGGCGCCGAGGTCGAGAAGGCCGTCCAGGTCTTCCCCTTGTCGATGGTCACGAAGACGCCGTAGTCGGTGCCGAGATAGAGGACGTTGGCGTTGTCCGGGTCCTCCTCGAGGTCGAAGACCGGGTTCATCATGCCGCCGGAGATGTCCTCCCAGGTCTTGCCCAGGTCGCGGGTGACGAACACCCAGGTCTTGTCCTCGTTGTGCGTCCGATAGCCGCTGAAGGCCACATAGCAGGTGTTCTCGTCGAAGCGGCTGGGGACGACCCTCTTCACCCAGCGGTCGAAGGGGATGAGGGCGCCCTTGAAGCCGGTCTTGGCCTTGCCCGTCTTGATGTCGTAGAAATTCGCGGTGATATTGGTCCAGGTGACCCCGCCGTCGGGCGACATCTGGACGTTGCCGTCGTCGGTGCCCGCCCAGAAGAGGCCGGGCTTCTTGGCCGACTCGGCGAAGGTGTAGACGGTCGCGTACTGGAGATTGGTCTTCTTCGCTTCCTCGAGGCGCGTCTTGTCGGCCCGGGTCAGGTCGGGGCTGATGGTGACGAACGTGTCCCGGTCGCCGCGGCTGAGGGAGCGGTGGACGAACTGGGAGCAGATGTAGACGATGCCCGGGTTGTGCGGCGAGAGGACGATGGGCGCGTTCCACTGATAGCGCTGGGCCGGCATCCCCTTGGCCATCTCCTCGGGCGTCGTCCGCTTGGCCAGCTGAGAGACCTCGCCGTTCGACAGGTTCTGGCGGCTCGACGAGCCGAACTGGCTCTCATAATAGATATAGTCCGGGTTCCACCAGTCGCGGACGACATAGAAAGCGTCGCCCGTGGGCAGGTAGTTCCAATCGGCGGCGTAGACGCCGTTCGTGTTCCGGCTCTGCGACGGGCCGATCCAGGCGCCGTTGTCCTGGGTGCCGCCCATGACGTTGTAGGGCAGCTCGTTGTCGGCGGAAACGTCGTAGAACTGCTGGGCGCTGACGGTCGCCTTCTGGCTCCAGTGCTTGCCGCCGTCCCAGGTCTCCCCTGCCCCGCCGTCGTTGCCGCTCATGATGTGGTTGGCGTTTTGCGGGTCGAGCCAGAGGGCGCGGTGGTCGACGTGGAGCTTATAGGCGCCGGAGTCCCAGCCGGTGACCTTGAAGGTCTTGCCGCCGTCGTTCGAGACGGTGGTGTTGGTGTCGCAACAGTAGACCGTCTGGTCGTTCTGGGCGTCGACATAGATCCGGGCATAATAGCCGGCCTCGGTCTGGTTGATCAGGCCGCTGCCGCCCGTCAGCTTGTATTCGGTCATCTTCTTCCACGTCTCGCCGAGATCGTCGGACCGGTAGACGACGCCGGAGCGCTTGACCGGCTCCTGGTTGCGGAGGACGCCGGCGTACAGGACCTCGAGGACATGACGGTTCACGACCTGCGAGCGGCCCTTGGCCTCGCTCGAGTCGGCCTTCGGGGCCTCGCGCTTGACGAGCGCGTCGATCTCGTTGGTCGCGTCGATGATCTCTTTCTTCCCGGCGTAGACCTTGCGGGCCGCCGCGTTGAACTTGGCCAGGTCAACGCCCGATTTCGTCAGGAAGTCCTTATCGGCGACGAGCTCGTTGAGCTTCTTCGCCAGCTCGGCCTCGTCGGCCGCGACGATCGGCGTGAACTTGGGGGCCTCCTTGGCCATGACGGGATTGATCTTGAAGGCCTTGAACTTGTCGAAGCTGTAAGCCTCGGTGAACATCCCGCCGCCGCCGAAGCCGCCGCCGCCGAACCCTCCGGCCGCCCGGAAGTTGGCGACGCCGTCGCGCTCGGCCAGGCCCAGGTTGATCTCTTCATCGATCCGGGCGAAGAGCACGTTCGGGTTCTTCAGGAAGACGGCCAGCCCGGCGCGCCCGACTTCGGCGTTGACCGGAAGGCCTTCCGTGAGCTTCTTCCAGGTCTTGCCGCCGTCGGTCGTTTTGTAGAGGGCGTTGCCCGCCTGGCGGTCGATGAAGGTCCAGGCCCGGCGATAGGTCTTGTAGGCCTGGGCGATGACGACATTGAAGTCGCGGGGGTCGACGACGAAGTCGCCCACGCCGCGGTCGTTGAGGGGCCAGGCGCGCTCCCAGGTCTTGCCGCCGTCGGCCGTCTTGTAGAAGCCGCGCTCGCAATCCATGGCGTTGTCGTAGAGCTTGCCTTCCGCGGCCACATAGACGACGTCCGGGTTCTTGGGGTCGACCTGGACCTTGTTGATGAAATAGCTCTGTTCGAGCCCGACGTGCGTCCAGGTCTTCCCGGCATCGGTCGATTTCCAGACCCCGTTGCCGTGGGAGCTCGAGCGGGCGTGCATGGGCTCTCCGGTGCCGATGTAGAGGATGTTGGGATTGGACGGGGCGACCGCGAGCGAGCCCATGCTCATGTTGCCGTACTTGTCGAAAATGGGCTCGAAGTGCGTTCCCGCGTCCTCGGTCTTCCACGCTCCGCCGCTGGCGGCCAGGACGTAGTAGGTCGTGGTTTGCCCGGGGGGCACGGCGAATTCGGAGATGCGGCCCGAGAAGTTGACGGGCCCGACCCAGCGCCAGGTCAGTTGGTTGAGATCATCGGCCGTGACCTGCGCTTGGGCCAAGACCGCGCCCCCGGCACCCAGGACGAAGCCCAGGGCCAGGAGGACCGTGAAGAGACGGGACAGACGAGTGGGCATCGATTCCTCCTGCGGATTATGAACAAACGGATTCGGCACGTCTTTATTAGGACGACGGCCGGCCGGAATTTCTTCCATCGGGGGAGTTTATCAGAAGATGTGGCCGAAATTGAAATAAAGCCCCATGCCCTCGGCGCTCCAGGCGACGTCGACGCGGGCCACGAAGTCGGGCATGTAGAAGCGAAGCCCGACCCCGGCGTCGAAGGCCAGGCGGCCGAGATCGACCGCCCGGAGGGTCCGCCAAACCGTGCCGGTATCGCAGAAGACGTTCCCGCCGAAGCGCCAGAGGAGGGGGAAACGGTGCTCGGCGTTGATCAGGAACTTGCCCCGGTCCAGGAAGCGGTTGAGGGCGTAGCCGCGCATGGCGGCCATGACGTTGCCGCCGCCGAGCGAGGCGTTGTCGAAAAGCGGGATGTCGCTGCCGGCGACATACTGGGCCAGTGCCCGGACGGCGAAGACGTCCTTGGCGCCGAAGACCCTTTGGTACTTGCGGAAGTCGACGGTCACCCGGTTGAAGGCGGCGTCCCGGCTGCCCACGAAGCGTCCCGCCAGGTCGTCCTGGAAGATGACACGGACGCCGCGGGTCGGGTGGATCTGGCTGTCGGAGGTGTCGTAGCGCAGGGCCAAGGAGAC
>JADGNU010000091.1 GCA_017883305.1 Candidatus Aminicenantota bacterium
GATTCGTCCGCGACTCGGCCGTCCTGGCCGGAGGGGCGGCTCTTCTCGGGGGATCGTTTGCCTGTCGCGGCACAGCCGAAGCTGCCGCCAAGAGCCGCGTCGTCTCGGCTGCCGCCGACGACATGCTCGTCGACCTCGACTACAATCCCGCGGCCGTTCACCGCGCGTTCGAGGCCGGGCTCAAAGAGCTCACCGGGGAGCGGACGCTCGGCGCCGCCTGGTCCTCGCTTGTCTCGCCCGACGACGTCGTCGGCATCAAGATCAACTGCATCGGCGCCCCTCGGATCTCTTCGTCCCTCGCCTCGATCAGCGAGACGATCGCCGGTCTCAAGAGCGCGGGCGTCCCCGAGAACTCGATCATCGTCTGGGACCGGATGGACCGCGATTTCCGCAAGACGGGGCTCGTCCTCAATCGGAGCGCGACCGGGGTCCGGGTCAAGGGCTGTTCGACCGAATGGGAGGGCGTCGTGCCCTGGGTGCCCGGTTACGATATGGCGGTCTACGTCTCGTTCGCGGACGGGACCCTCGCCAAATTCCGGGAGCTCGTCGGCCGCGGCTTCACGAAAGACGCGTCGCACCGGGAGATCTTCAATTCCCTCACCTGGCTCTGGACGCTCATCGAAAAGGGCGACCAGAAGGCCGCGAAATATGAAAAGGAGATCCGCCGCCTTTATGCGAACTACTCCGACCGCGAGGGCATCCGGAGGATCGCCGAGGAGGTCGCCGGGGAGTTCGACGGTATCGAGATCGAGGACGGGGAAAAATCCTACCTGGCCAAGATCGTGACCAGGGAGACGACCAAGCTCATCAACATCGCCGTCCTCAAGCATAACGAGGACAGCGGCGTCACCTGGGCGACGAAGAACATCGCCCTCGGGGTGACCACGAACAAGGTCCGCTTCCACATCGACTACTGCGCCAAGGCCATCCCGGAGATCCTGGCCCAGCCCTGCATCCGCGACAAGACCGTCCTCCACATCGGCGAGGCGGCCAAGATCTCGACGGTCAGCGTTGCCGGGGCCCAAATCGCCCTCGACAACCGCATCTTCTTCAGCCGCGACCCCGTGGCCATGGACCGCATCGGTCTCGACATCCTCGAGGAGAAACGGGCGGCCCACGGTCTCGAGTCGGTCAGGCCCATCGCGACGCACGTCGCCGCCTGCGCGAAGAGAGGGTTGGGGACGGACGATCTGGCGAAGATCGACCTTCGCGAGATCAAGGCGTAGTATGCCCCCATATCGACTCCGGTGACTTGACATGTCATAAAGATGCGCTTAGAATACATTCGAAGCACTTCAAAGGATAACGCATCATGTCAAGAACCATCACCCTGAGGGTCTCCGAGGACCACTACGACGCCTTCAAGAAATACGCTGAGCAGGACAACCGGAAGATCTCGAACGCTATCGAGACCCTGGCCTTAAAGCAGCTCGAGAGCGCGCAATTCGTCGAGGGGATAGAGATGGAGGGAATCCTGGCGGACAAAGACCTGGTGGCCAGGATCGCTAAGGGGGGGAAGCAGGCGAAAGCGAAAAAGGGTCGCTTCGTTGAATGATTTCCGGGTCTTTGAAACCGCGCAGTTCGAGGCCGACCTCGAACGTATCTCGCCGGCCCGGAAGGAAAAGATCGTCCAGAAGCTACGGGCTGTGATCTACCCTCAGCTGAGGGAGCAGCCGTACTTCGGACCGAATATCAGGAAGCTAAAGGGTTTCAAGCCGGAAACTTGGCGCTATCGGATCGGCACATATCGCTTTTTTTATATCGTCGACGACAAAGAAAAGACCGTCTTTATGGTCGCCGCCGACACTCGTCAGCAGAGCTACTGAGCTCGGGGCAGGCGGGCGAGGATCGACTGGAGGCCGCCGGGGGTGCCGAAGCTCTGGATCCAGCGGCCTTCGAGCTTGGCCGGGAATACGGGGTCGCGGGCGAGCATCGCCCGATAGAGACCGGCCGCATATGTTCGATCGGGATCTTCCAGGGTCGGCCACCAGGAGAAATAGAGGAATATGACGTTGAGGTTGATCGTCTCGTCGGCCGGCTTGAACAGAAGAGCCTGCCTAAAATAGGCCTTGGCCCGGTCCTGGTAGGTCATGAGGGGGAAATTGTAGAGGAGATAGACGGTCGCCATTTCATAATGCGTGCCGGCATCGATGGGGTTCGCGGCGATGGCCCGGCCGTAGCGGGCGACGGCCTTGTCGCAGAACGTGTCCCGGTCCTCCTCGCGGCCGGACTCGTT
This sequence comes from Candidatus Aminicenantota bacterium, assembly GCA_017883305.1. Lineage (GTDB taxonomy): Bacteria > Acidobacteriota > Aminicenantia > Aminicenantales > Saccharicenantaceae > RBG-16-66-30. Next base: position 2,237 of record JADGNU010000091.1, read on the forward strand.
GGCGACGCGGGCCATGTCCATATAGAGGCGGGCCATCTCGACCTGAAAGACGGCCCGGGGGGACACGGCGGCGGCCTTCTCGAGGCGCGATTCGAGGGCCGGGAAGGCGCTCTCGACGCTCCGGGCCTCGGCGCGGGCCTTACGAAAGCCGGCGAGATGATCGAAGCCGATGAAGTCGCGGACGGCCGGAACGAGGATGGCGATCGCCAGAGCAGCCCCGATGAGCAGTTTCCCAGTGGACATGTACTCTTGGCACGTGTCCCCACTCTTATTCTTGCTCAGCACCACCGCCGCCAGCATCGCCAGCGTGGTGAAATAGACCGCATTGGCTGTGATCTGAAGGTTGAAATCCGTAAACCCGTGAAGGAATATGGCCGTGACCCCAAGCAGAGCTCCAAGGCCGATGCCCTTGGCAAACGAGCTTCGGCGCCGGCGCCACATCCCCACGAGCCAGACAACGAGCCCTATGCCGGCGAGGATGAGCGCCCCGCCGCCGATGACGCCGTTCTCTGCGGCGTACTCGAGATAGTCATTGTGGGCGAAAGAGAGTCGGACTCGGTCGTCGACCTTTTCATACATCGGGTAGGCGTTGACGTAAGTCCCCTTGCCTGTCCCGGCTAAGGGGAAATCGCCGATCATCTCGGCCGTATTTCGGTAGACGATCCGGCGACCCTCGGCGGAGATGTCCGTCTCCGAAAAACGCTCCACGACCGGCCCGATCCCGATCCAAACGGCGACGGCCAGGACGACCATGACGACAAGGCGCACGATGGGCCCCAGGCCCCGCTGCTCCCTACGTCCAGAGGCCTGCTCCCGGTCTTCCCCCGAGAACTGACGCCAAGAAGCCGTAGCCACCGTAGCCAGGACGGCCGTAACGGCCAGGACCAGGATGCCCGACCTCGACTTCGAAAAAACGAGGCCAACGCCGATGAAGACGGGAACGAGGCCGAGGAGGAGCGTCCACTGCAGGCTCTCCTGGCTAAACCAAAGGACCCTCCGCCGGAACGTCATCCCCTTCTCCATCGCAAAGTAGCGGGCCTTGACCAGCAGATAGCCAAGACTCAGCGGGAAAGCCATCTCTAGGAAACCGGCGAAATGATTGCGGTTGACGAAAGTCCCCGTGACTGAGTCCAAGTAGTAGCGCTTGGCGCGGCCTAGGAGCATGTTATGCCCGCTGAACGTCTCGGCCATGCCGTAAATAGCCTGGAAAACTGCCGACGCGAGGATGACAACGATGAGGATCTCGGCCCGCCGTCGGGAGCGGATCGTGCGCAGGACGAGGTAGCCGAAAAGCCCATAGCAGACCATGAGGACGAGTTCATAGACGGACGCGCTTGGCGAAAGAGATAGGGTCAGCCGAGACGACGGCGCGATGATGGCGTCTCTGACAAGGCCGGCGTAGATATCGTAGGCCCGCGGCGAAAGGATCTTGACCAGCCCGGCTGGAAGGGGAACGATCTGGAGAAGAGAGAAACCCAGAAAAACCCCGATGAGGGCTTTGAAGAAAAGGGGAAGACGACCAGAAAACATTCCGTCGTCCCGCGCGTCCGGATTCTCATCTTCCTGTCGCGACATTATTCGCCGGCCGAAGAGCCGGCCCCCGACATAGAGCAGGAAAAGGCCGATCGTGGCCGCCTCGAAGGCGAAGACGGACCACTCCTCGACTGAGCCGATGGGCAGGGGGAGAAAGACGAGGACCGCGCAGAGTCCCCAGAAAACGACATGATCGATCATGTTCTTCAAGCGTGCCTATCTATTTTTTGTTTTCGGGCATGAAAAGCAGGGTTTTAAGCCAAAAACAGGCCCAAAAATGAGGGTATCTTACTGATAAATATTCGAATTCCTGAGGTCCGACCCCAATTAGCGGATCGGAGAGGCTTCGTTATTAGGGACGATCAGGAAATACAGCCCCACCCCGACCGCGGCGACGATTAGCAAGCGCCCGGCGACCGAGCTGAAGAAGCCCTTCTTTTTCGCGGCAGTTTCGCCAGCCTCCTGGCCACCGCCGCCGCCGCCCGCGCCAGGGGCGAGCGAGATCGAGAGCTTGCCCAGCTCCCCCGCCTTGACGTAGAGGGCATAATCCAGGTTGAAATCGTCCTTGACCGAGGTCACGCCAAGCATGTAGCGGCCCTCGGGGATGCCCGAGATCGTGTACATGCCGTTCGCGTCCGTCGGCGTGCTCGCGATCTCCTTCATGTCCGCGAGGTTGCGGATCTTGACGACCGCTCCGGCGACCGGCGTCTTCACGTCTTTTGCGTAAACGAAGCCGGAGAGCGCACCGCTGTTTGGTTCCTTCGCAGCGAGCCCCATCGGGATCATAAAGACCACGAAAGCCGCCAACAGCACATAGACGAGCCAACTGGACCTTCCGAAAGATCTGATGGTCATAGACGAACCCCTTTCTTCCTGAGCCCTACGGCTCCGAAATCGCGCCCCGCTTCGCTAGTTTGCTCGATCGGACCGGCCCTATCGAAGAGGGGCCAGCTCGGTTTTCGCGTCAGTCGATGATGGGAGACGCCTCGCCTTCGCTGAGGGCGACGGCGAAAAGCGTGATTTCAACGGCGGTGATGATGGTTAGGATGCCGGCCGGCGACTTGAAGAAATCGACGATCGTGGTCTTCTTCTTCGCGTCAATTCCCTGTTGCAGCATCACGGGCGCGCCGCCGGGCTTCATGGCCAGAGAGAGCTTGGCCATCGCATCGGCCTTGATCAGGATGCTGTAGTGGAAGTTGTAGGAGCCACCCGGGCCGAGGACGCCCATCACGTACCGGCCTTCTTCGATCGCCGGGATGACGTACGTGCCCTCGGGACCAGTCGGTTCGCTTTCGTATTCCTTCTGTGTGGTCACGTTCCGGAGCTTGACGATGGCGTTGGGCACCGGCGTCCTCATGTCTTCGTTGAAGATGTGGCCGACCAGGGACCCGTTCCCCTTCGGGGCGGCCGAAACAAATTCGCGGACCGGAATTGTCAGGAGGATAAAGGTCCCAGCCAGGACGATGGCGAGAATTTTTCGCATATCACGCCTCCCACCAAGGCTATTTGTGGCTGATAATACTATTATCAGCGGGTTATGTCAAGAAAAAACTTATGTCTCAGCGGATGGGAGAGGCTTCGGTTTCTTTCTTGGTCAGCTCGTAGATGCCGAATCCCACGCCGCCGGCCGCGGCGACGATAAGCAGGATGCCGCCCGGGGTGGCGAAGAAGCCCTTCTTCCCTCCGCCGCTCCCGCCCTTTCCTTCGAGCATTCCGCCGGGAAGCATCTCGACCGTGAGCTTGGCCGTCTCGCCCGCCTTGACGTAGACGCCGTAATTCAGGTTAAAATCTCCGGCGGCCGATGTGACTCCGAGCGTGTACCAGCCTTCATCGATCCCGATGATCTTGAAACCGCCTTTGGCGTCCGTCGGGGGACTGGTGTATTCCTTCTGGTTGTTCAGGTTCCTGAGCTTGACAATGGCATTAGCGACTCGCGACTTCATCCCTTCGGAGTAAACCGCCCCGTGAAGCATCCCCTGCTTTATCAGCGACGGCGCCGGGGTCTGGGCAGAGCTTGCCACTGGCGTTAACAGGATCAGGAACGCCGCGATCAATCCGCCGGCCAGAATTCTAGACCGAAACGCGCATTTTCTAAACATGACTAGACCTCCTTCTCTCTATTATACAACAATGTCCATAGTCAAGCATCGTTTTATTTGACCCTAAGGACCGTCGTGCGGCTCGAGTCCTGCCGCTGTCCCCGTTTTCCGTTCGCCTCCCCCTCCCCTTGCACGGGCCTCGTGGGGCGACGGGGCATTCCGATCAAACGCCGGGTCCAGCTCTGCCGTGCCAGGGGATTCTGCGGTTCACCCCAGTCGGGAAGGGCTTTATTGTCCAGAATGGCCTGAGGCACCTCGGTAACCATGGCCCGGGCCTTGGCCTCGCCGACGATCTTCGAAGCCGCCTCGACAGCCTTGCTGAGCCCCGGAGGCCGCCCAAGCGCCCGGTGGGCATCGCTGGCGATGATGTGAACGAGGTTATTGGCCAGCATCATGCCGGCGGCCGCCCGGACTTCCCGTCCCAGTTCCCCGGTGAGGCTGGCGGCCGTCAACTGGGCGGCGCAGCCCATCGCAACAAACTCGAAGAGAAGCTCGGGCCGCGCGGCGAAGCCCCGGTTCCGCTCCGGGTGGCTGATGATGGGCACGAATCCCTTGCTCATGAGCTGGGAGAGCATCGTCGCGGCTCCGACCGGCACCCCGCTCGAGCTGAACTCGAGGAAGACGTAGCTCGTCTCGTCGATCGTGAACCTGTACTTCTCGATCGCCCGCACGACCTCGGCATGGACGAAAACTTCCGCGCCCCAGTGGAACTCGAGCTCGACGCCGGCGTCGCGCATCTTGTCCTGGAACTCGAACATCCTCTGGCTCAGGATGCTCAGGTCGTCGCCATACTTGTTCGAGCGGAAGATGTGCGGGGTGAGGCAAATGGCCTTGGTGCCGTCCTTCTCGGCGATCTTGCACATGGTCAGGGCCTGGGAGCGGTCGTCGGGCCCATCGTCCCAGTCCCAGAGGAAGTGCGTATGGAGGTCGATCATCTTTTTTTGGGGGCCTGACGTGTGTGCAGGTCTGACCCCTTCTTGATCTTTCGTTTAAGTCCTGTGGTAGTAGTCCCGGTAATATTGGCTTGCGTTCGGCGGCAAGGTGACGTTGTTGATGATGACGCCGAGCGTCCGGACCTTGAGCATGTCCAGCTTCTCCCGCGCCTTCTTCAGGGCTTCGCGCGACGTCCTGTCGCCCCAGACGACAAGGACCATGCCATCGACCTTGGCGCCGAGGACGAGGGCGTCCGAGATCTCGAGCATGGGCGGCAGGTCGAACAGGACATAATCCGATTCGTCGCTCATCATGCGGATAAAACGGCTCATCTTGTCCGAACCCAAGAGCTCGGCCGGGTTGGGCGGGATCGGCCCGGCGTTGACCAGGAAGAGATTGGGGATCTCCGTAGACTTGATGACGTCCTTGATCTCGACCGAGTCTGTCAAGTAGGTCGTCAGGCCGAAGGTGTTCTTGACCTTGAACATCCGGTGCTGGCGCGGCCGCCGCAGGTCGGCGTCGACGACGAGGACGGTCTTCCCCGATTGAGCCAGGGTGACGGCCAGATTGGCCACGGACACGCTCTTCCCTTCCCCGGGCATGGCGCTGGTCACGGCGATCGTCTTGACCGGGTTATCGGCCGAGGAGAGAAGGAGGGCGGTGCGGATAGATCGGTAGCTTTCGGCTAGCCGCGAGTTGGGGAAATAGTGAGTGACGAGCTCGATGCTGCCCGGGCTCCCGGCTTTTTCGACCGTGGCGACGAAGGGGGCCGATTGAGCAGTCGCCTCGGAAGCGCCGGGCGGTCCGTCCGCTCCGGCCGCCGCTTCGAGCTGAGGCGGCTCTCTCCTCCCCTTCAGCTTCCGGGCGTAGCTGTAGGCCTTGTTGGTACCCTCCAGGCTGAACTTGGGCACAACCCCGAGCGTCGGCAACCCCGCGTATCGCTCGACATCCTCGCTCGTCTTGACGCTGTTGTCGAGGACATCGAAAAGGAACGCCAGCGCCACTCCCCCGCCGAGCCCGAGAATAAGCGCCAGGATCAGGTTCCTTCTCTTGTTCGGGCTCGATGGCCGCACCGGGACCCGGGCCCTGTCCACGACCCTGATGTTCGACGTCCGCAGCCCCTTGAGCCGCGCCTCGACGCCGGTCTCGCTCTCGCGCCGCAGCAGCGAATCGAGCAGCGTCTTCTTGTTCTGGATCTCGACCTTGAGGCCGTTGTAGAGAACGGCCGACGAGTTCATCTGGAAAGCCGCGCTCTTCTGCCCGTTGAACTCGGCCTCGAGCGATTTCTCATTCTTGAGCGCGGTCTGATATTCCGAGTAGGCCCCCTTGACCAGGTTCTGGGTCTCATCATCGAGCGACTTGCGGGCCGATTCCAACTCGATCTTCGTCCTCTGGAGCTCGGGATAATCCGGCTGGAAGCGCCCCTCCATCTTCTGGTACTCGCGCTTGAGCCGGACGTACTCTTCGCGCAGCTTCTGGATGAGAAGGTTGTCGATGGCCTCGGGGATGTAGTCGGGACCTACGTTCCTTAGACCGTTCCAGGTCGCCTCCTTCTGGGAGCGTTCGATCTGGGCCTCGGTCAGGGCCTTGTTGAGCTGGCCCAGCCGGTCGATGACCGTCGTTTCGGTGTCGCTCAGGGCGACGATGTTGGCCTCGGCCTCGAACCCCTGGAGCTCGTTCTGCTTCTGCTGGATCTCGGTCTGGAGGGTCTTGATCTGTTCCGAGAGGAAGGTCGTCGCCTGCTCGGTCGCGGCGTATTTCATGTTGATGTTGAGGTCGACGAAGGCCATGGCCAGGTCGTTGACGCAGTCGGCCGCGAGCTTCGGGTCGCGGGCCGAGAAGGCGACGTCGACGAGCCGCGTCAGGCGCACGGGTCTGACCGAAAGCCGACCTAAAAAATTATCGACCAGCCCTTCTCGGAAAACGTTGTCCGTCGGATCGATGGGTTTCTTGCCTGCCTTTGGCTTGCCGACGAACTCGGGATTCTCGTAGAGCTTGAGGCGTTCGATGACGGAATCGGCCAGGCCCCGGCCGCTCAGGAGCTTATACTGGGTCTGGTAGAAATCGTCGCGCATGGCATCAATCTGGAGGACCTGGTCGAAGGACAGGATATTCGGCTCTTTTTCGATGAGGAGCTGGGATTTCGCGGTATAGACGGGCTTCTGGATGAAGGTCCAGAACGCCCCGAGGATGAAGACGCCGAGGGTGACCGCGAGGACGGTCTTCCGGCGCTGCCAGATCCGGTCCCAATATTCCCGGAGATTGATCTCCTGGCCTTCGGCGACCTCGTAGTCCGCGAGCTGTATCTCGGTCCCGTTCTTCATCGATGGCCTCTTTCTACCAGAACGACTCCGGCACGATAACGGTGTCGCCTTCCTGCAGCCGCATATCCATCTTCTTGCCCTTGATGATGTCCTTCAGGTTCACCTTGAACCGGGTCTCCTTCCCTGTCCGGTCCTTGCGCTGGATCGTGATCGCCGTCTGCTTGGCCCCTTCCGCCAGACCCCCGGCCCCCGCGATCGCCCGCAGCAGCGTGATCCCCTCCGACAGCTTGGCCGTGATCGGCCCCGGCTGGTTCACCCGCCCCATCACGAACACCCGGATCTCCCGGTCCACCGGCACGTTGATGACGTCGTTCGGCTCGATCGGAACGTTGAGCTCCTGGTTGCGGTTCACGAGCAGGTCCTTCAGGTCGATCGTGATCGACGACGTCCCCCCGTCCGGTCCTTCCCTGAGGATGAAGACCTCGTTCCCGGCCGTCTCGCTGAGCCCGCCGGCCATGGAGATGATCTGGAGCAGGTTCCTCCGCCCGACGAGCTCATAGTTCCCTGGGGTCGTCACCGCCCCGAGCACCGACACCTGCTGGTTCTTGTACTCCTTGATGAAGATCGTCACCTGGGGGTTCTTAACATACTTGGCCTGGAGAAGCTCGGTCAGCTTCTGAACGACCCCTTCCTGGGTCAGTCCTTCGACGATGACCCGGCCGATGAGGGGCAGCGTGATCGACCCGTCCTCGGAGAC
>JADGNU010000305.1 GCA_017883305.1 Candidatus Aminicenantota bacterium
ACGACCGCGACCGACGACTACGTCGCGCAGCGGATCAACCGATCGATCTTCCCCGATCCCAAACTCGACGGAGGAAAATATGCCTAAGAGCTTCGAACCGGACAGCCAGTTCTTGGACAAGCTGGAATGGCAATTGGCCTCGGAATTCCGCCGGATGAGCCGGCTGAAGCCCGCGGCGGGTAACGTCGCGGTTCCCCGCTGGGTCGTCGCGTTCAGCCTGGCCGCCGGGGTCCTGCTGATGGGAGTGGCGGCGATCAAGGCGGCCGACTCCATCAAGGAGGCCTGGCGGAAAAAGATAGAGATCGCCAGGCTGGAAACGGACGTCAAGCTTAAAGGCGCGTTCCTCGAATTCAAGAAGGAGTTGACAGCCAGAGCCGAAACGCAGGCCTCGGTGGGCTTGACCCGCGAGGACGAGTACTTGTGGATAAAGACCGGGGCCGAGGGAGCCGCTCTAGATTTGGAAAGGGCGCGGCTCGATCTCGATGAGGTGAAGGCCTCCGGAGAAACGCCTCACAATGAGCTCTATGCTCCGGCGGTGGACGGGCGTGACTTCGTCAGCGAGCGGCTGGTGATCGAGAGGAAGGTCCTCGAGCTGGACGTGGGACTGCGGCGGGCCCGGGACGAGCGACTCAAGCACAGGGTCGACCTCGGCCTCGCTCCCCATGATTGGCTGGACGGATCCGTGGCCTCAACCGCGGTCCAAGAGGCAGGGATCGGAGATATCGAGAAGCGTTTCGCCCTTCGAAAGCGGTTCCTCGCTGGCACGATCACGGCCGAAGAGGTCGAGATCGAAGATCGGATGACCGCCGTCGAGAGAGACCTGCGACAGGCCCAATCGACGGTCGATTCCCTGAAGAAGCGCCTGGAAAGCCTCCAAGCCAAGGAAGCCGTGGGAATGATCTCGGATACGGAAGTTCAACAGGCGCAGTTCGGCCTTTCGTACGCCCAGGCCCAATTGAGCCTGGCTCTCCTCGAAAAGGACGTCCTGAGCAAGATCAAGTAGTGGCAGATCCCGGACCAATTCTCGCCCGGCCACGTTAGCGGTGCGGGCTTCGGCATTCACGGGGAGCAGCGTCAACGATCATTGACATCGGCCGGCGGCCGGCCCTATCCTTGGCTTCCAAGGGCCGCGTCTGACGGCTCTGAGCCGCGCCCTGATGAAAGGTGATCCGCCAATGAAAAGATCCATTCGAAGGACAACACTCATCGGCCTCGCGGCCGTGATCGCCGCCGCGATGGCGACTTGGACCGTATTCGCGCAGACATCGGACGACCCGCTCGCCCGGGGCTTCCAAACCCCTCCGGATAGCGCCAAACCGCGCGTCTGGTGGCATTGGATGAGCGGCAACATCACCAAGGAAGGGATCAAGGCCGATCTCGAGTGGATGAAGCGCGCCGGCATCGCCGGTTTTCAGAACTTCGACGCCGGGCTCGACACGCCTCAGATCGTCAAGAAACGCCTCATCTATATGACCCCGGAGTGGAAGGACGCCTTCAAATACACCGTGACGCTGGCTGATCAGCTGGGCCTGGAGATGGCCATCGCCGGCTCGCCCGGGTGGAGCGAGAGCGGCGGTCCGTGGGTCACCCCGGCCGAGGCGATGAAGAAGTACGTCTGGAGTGAGACGCGCGTCGAGGGCGGCCGTCCCTTCAGCGGAATGCTCCCCATGCCGCCTTCCACGACCGGTCCCTACCAGAACATGGGCACCGGGCGCGAAAAGGAGCCGGTGTTCTACGCCGATAGCGCGGTCATCGCGTATCGCATCCCGGGCAGCGAACGCGCTCTCGCCGAGCTCGGGGTGAAGGTGACCTCGAGCGGCGGGTCTTTCGATCTTAATGCCCTCACCGATGGCGACGTCGCCAAAGGGGAACTTTTGCCGGCCGCTCCGGTCGGCGAAAAGGCCTGGATCCAGCTCGAATTCACTCGCCCCCAGATCATCCGCGGCCTTACCCTGATGACCGTCAGGGCCGACCGCAGAGGCAATTTCGGGGACCCGGAGTTAGAGTCGAGCGACGACGGCCGGGACTTCCGTTCCGTGCTGAAGCTTCCGCCCGACGCCGCCACTTTCGCCTTTGCTCCCGTAAGCGCGAAGTTCTTCCGCGTGAGCGTCCCCACCATGGCGCCCCGGCCCGAAACGCCGCAAGGCTCTCAGGCGGCGCCCGACGCCCCCCCCGGGATCCGTATCGCCGAGCTCGTCCTCCACACGGTCTCGCCCGTCAACCGCTTCCAGGACAAGGCCTCGTTCGATGCCGCCGCCGACATCTACGCCATGGCCACGCCGTCCGTCCCGGACGGTGATGTCGTGCGCAAAGCCGACGTCGTCGATCTCACCTCTCTGATGAAGAGAGACGGACGGCTCGACTGGGCCCCGCCCGCCGGCCGCTGGACCGTCCTGCGCTTCGGTTACTCCCTTACCGGCGCGCGCAACTCCCCGGCCTCGCCGGAGGCCACCGGGCTCGAGGTCGACAAGCTCGACCGGGCCCACGTCATGTCCTACTTCGACAACTACCTCGACCAATACAAGAACACCACCGGCGGCCTTATGGGCAAGCACGGCCTCCAGTACGTGATCACCGACAGCTGGGAAGCCGGGGTCGCCAACTGGACCGACCGGATGTTCGCCGAGTTCGCCAAGCGGCGCGGGTACGATATGCATCCCTGGCTGCCGGTCCTCGCCGGCCGGATCGTCGATAGCGCCGAGACAAGCGACCGCTTCCTCTGGGATTTCCGCAAGACCTTGGCCGACCTCGTCGCCGAGAATCATTACGACCAGCTCACCGACATCCTGCACGCGCGCGGCATGGGCCGCTATACCGAATCGCATGAGGGCGGACGGGCCTTCATCGGCGACGGCATGGAGGTGAAGCGCCGGGCCGACATCCCCATGAGCGCCACCTGGCTCGAACGGCCGGGGAAGGCCAGCCCCCATTACGACGCCGACGTTCAGGAATCCGCCTCCGTGGCCCACATCTACGGCCAGAACCTCGTGGCGGCCGAGTCCCTGACAGTCTATCGCAACGCTTGGGCGTACTCGCCCGAGACCCTGAAGTCCACCGCTGACCGGATGATGGCCAACGGCTTGAACCGGTTCATCATCCATACCTCGGTCCACCAGCCCGTCGACGACAAGATCCCCGGCCTGGGGCTCGGCCCGTTCGGCCAGTGGTTCACGCGCCACG
>JADGNU010000306.1 GCA_017883305.1 Candidatus Aminicenantota bacterium
CTTTATCCGGATATTTCGCAGAAATCCCTCTCCGTGTATCTCCGGGGATTTCTGCCCTCCGCTCGCTTCGCTCGCTACGGTAGGATGACCGTGCACCCTGCTCTGACAACACTCTCCCTGCGTGTCCCGAGCCGCCGGCTCCGGCGAGGTTAACTGCCGCACAAGAACCGTCCCGTTGCCGCTGCTACCTTCCGGTCCTGACGGAGTTCGCGGGAAGCCCTTCGCGCAGGACCCCAGCCTTCAGCGCCACGTGCAAGGGCACCGGCCAGAAAGAGGGAAGCCTCGGCAGGGAATTCGACCCCACTGGAGCGGATTGTGGGCCACAGGGCACCGCTAGCTCCCCGTCTAGCACGGTCGGCCCTATTATACCTTTTTTCCGGGGATTGGGGTAAGATAGACGCCTGTTCTGAGGAGGATAGAGATGTTATTCGGCGATCCCACGTTCCTGCTTGTCATCCCGGCCCTGATCCTGGCCTTCTATGCCCAGGCCAAGGTCAAGGGGACCTACCGGAAATACAGCCAGGTATCGGCGGCGTCCCGCATGACCGGGGCCGAGGCCGCCTATCAACTGCTCCAGGCGGCCGGCGCCGGCGAAGTCACCATCGAAAAGACGCCGGGCAATCTGACCGACCATTATGATCCCCGGAAGAAGGTCTTGCGGTTGTCCCAGGGCGTCCATGACAGCACGTCGATCGCCGCCCTCGGCATCGCCGCCCACGAGACGGGCCATGCCATCCAGCATCACGACCATTACCAGCCGATGGCCTTGCGGTCGATGATCTACCCCGTCGCCAGGCTCGGCTCGACCCTGGCCTTCCCGCTCTTCTTCGTCGGGTTCTTCTTCAGCAGGGGCAGCTCCAACGTCCTCATGGACATCGGCCTCCTGCTATTCACCGGGGCGGTGGCCTTCTCGGTCGTCACCCTGCCCGTCGAATTCAACGCCTCGAAGCGGGCCCTGGCCCTGCTTGAAGAGAGGCGTTTCCTCACTCCCGACGAGATGGTCGGCGCCCGCAAGGTCCTGAGCGCCGCCGCCCTGACCTACGTCGCCGCCACGACCATGGCCGCCGTTCAGCTGCTGCGCATGTTCCTGCTACGCTCTTCGCGCGACTAGCGCACCCCGCGGCCGCGGGGATCGTCGTGCCTTGACAGGCCCCTCCCCCGGTGGTAGATAGACTCTTCGATCTACCGCAGGAGGTCGCCCTTGAAAAATCTCCGAATCGTGATCTCGACGGCTCTCACGCTGGCCGCGCTCATCCTCTCCGCCGGCATTCTCGCCGGCCAGACCCCGCCGGACAAGTTCCTCGGCTTCAAGGTCGGCGAGGACCGCAAGCTCGCCGATTACACCCAGATCAAGGGCTACTTCGAGAAGCTGGCCCAGGAGACGAACAAGCTCAAGCTGTTCACAATCGGCGAATCGGTGCTCAAGAAGCCGCTGATCATGGCGGCGATCTCGACCCCCGAGAACCTGGCCAAGCTCGATCGCTGGAAAGAGATCACGCACAAGCTCCGCGATCCCCGCGTGACCCCCCCCGACGAGGCCCGCAAGCTGGCCAGGGAAGGCAAGGTCTTCGTCCTTATCACCTGCTCGCTCCATGCGACGGAGATCGGAGCCTCCCAAATGTCGATGGAGCTGGCCTACGACCTCGTCACCGGAAAGACCGACTTCGACGCCGGGAAGGTCCTCAACGACGTCGTCTTCCTCCTCGTCCCGACGCACAACCCCGACGGCAACCAGATGGTCGTCGACTGGTACCGGAAATACGTCGGGACCCAGTACGAGGGCGGCAACATGCCCTGGCTCTACCATTATTATGCCGGTCACGACGACAATCGCGATTGGTACATGTTCAACCTCCCGGAGACACGGGCCGTGACCAAGGTCCTTTATCAGGACTGGCTGCCGCAGATCCACCTCGACGAGCATCAGCAGGGCTCCAATGGCGCCCGGCTCTTCGTCCCCCCGTTCATGGACCCGCCGCTGCCGAACATCCAGCCTTCGGTCTGGCGCGGTGTCAATCTCATCGGGACCGAGATGAGCTATGATCTCCAGAAGCACGGCCTGAGCGGCATCGTCAACGGCCGCTCCTACACGGCCTGGTGGATCGGGGCGTGCGACGACACCGGATGGCTCCACAATATCCTGAGCTGCCTCAGCGAGGCGGCCTCCGCCCGCGTCGCCAGCCCCATCTTTATCGAGCCGACCGAGATCCAGTCCGGCTTCACCGATAAGCGGATGGACTTCGTCGACCCCTGGCCGGGCGGCTGGTGGCGTCTCCGGGACATCGTCGATTACGAGCTCGTCCTGTCCCAGAGCCTGATCAAGACGGCGTCCCTCCACAAAGAGGACATCCTCTTCAACTTCTACCAGATGTACAAGAACTCCATCGAGAAAGTGGACAAGGGCCAACCCTACGCCTTCGTCATCCCGGCTGTCCAGAGGGATTACCCGACCATGCTCAAAATGCTCGAGGTCCTGAAGATGGGCGGCGTCGAGATCCAGCAGGCCAAAGCCGATTTCATCGCCGGTGGCCGCTTCTATAGTGCCGGCTCGTTCGTCGTCAAGACGGCCCAGCCCTACAAGACCTTCGCCTGGGCCCTGCTCGAGAAGCAGAAATACCCCGACATGCGGCAGTATCCCGGCGGGCCCCCGGTCCCGCCCTACGATAACGCGGCCTGGACGCTGCCTCTCCAGATGGGAGTCCTTTGTGACAAGATCGACGAGGCCTTCGAAGCCAAGCTGGAAAAGCTCGACGCGGTCCCCTACCCCAAGGTCCCGCCGCAGGGAAAGAGCGAATACTTCATGCTCGATGCCCGGGTCAACGCGTCCTACGCCATGGCCATCGCGCTGCTCAAGGACGGCGCAGAAATCTCACGGACGAAATCGAGGGCTTCGGTCAAGGGCCACGATCTCCAGGCCGGCGCATTTATCGTCAAGAATTCGGCCGCGGTGAAAAAAGCCCTCCCGGCGCTCGCGGAAAGACTGAATCTGGCCGTCCTCGACATCGACGACGTGTCGGCTCTCGAAAAGGCCCCGGTCAAGTTCCCGCGCATCGGGCTTTTCCAGTCGTGGCGCGGCAATATGGACGAGGGCTGGACACGGTACGTCTTCGACGACATGGGCATCCCCTTCAAGACCCTTCACAATGCCGACATCAAGGGGGCCAAGGACCAGAA
>JADGNU010000307.1 GCA_017883305.1 Candidatus Aminicenantota bacterium
AGAGGGTGTAGCCGGCGCCGACGAGCATGCCGCCGACGGCGATCGGCCGGATGATGAACTTCCAGACGTTGGTGACCATGTCGACCCAGCTGACGTCGGCCGCGGCGACGCCCGGCCCGTAGAAGGTGGGGATGAGCTGGGGACCGAGGAAGTACATGAGGAGGGGCGCGAACAGGCCCCAGGCCAGCACGCCGCCGGCGAAGTTGAGCGAGGCCAGGCGCGGTCCGATGATGTACCCGACGCCGATGTAGGCGGGGAAGATGCCCGGCCCGGACACGGCCACGGTGCCGCCCGTGCCGATCTTGGCCGCGTCGCTCGACGCGCCGAGGCGGACGAAGCTCGTCCCCATTTTCCCGACCTTGAGGATGAAGTCCTTGCTGGCCGAGAAGACCTGGATGACACCGAGGGAGTAGATGAACGCGCCCAAGCCCATGGCTTGGAAGAGGAACTTCGAGCCCTGGCTGCCCTTCTGACCGGCCTTGTGGATCTCGGCCGCGGCGACCGATTCGGGGAAGACGAGGTCGGGGTCGGTGACCATGACCCGGCGCAGGAAGGTGACGAACATGATGCCGAGGAGGCCGCCGACGAACATCAGCGCCGTCGACTTGATGTAGGCGTCGAAGGTGTTGAAGTTCGTCCAGGCCCCGGAGATGATGAAGGCCGGGATGGTGAAGATGGCCCCGGCGGCGATCGACTCGCCGATCGAGCCGATGGTCCGGGCGATGTTCTCCTCGAGGATCGAGCCCTTCATGATCCTGAGGACGGCCATGCCGATGACGGCCGCGGGGTAGGTGGCGGCGATGGTCATCCCGGCCCGCAGGCCGAGGTAGGCGTTGGCCGCGCCGAGGATGACGGTCAGGACGAGGCCGATGAGGACGGCCCGGAGGGTGAACTCCCTCAGGTTCGTCTTTTCGGGGACGTAGGGTTGATAGCTCAACTGGCGCTCCTTTCCGCGGAAATCCGACTCCGGCGACTAATTGTATATGGGAAGTGCCGGCGGAAAGTCAAGCCGACGGTCTTCCCGGGCGGAGCGATTTGCGTCAACCCGGAAATTGTGCTAAAAATGGCCGCGACGGAGAGACAGACATCATGAGCCTTATCAGCTGGATGAAGGACAGGCTATTCTGCGACCTGGCCATCGACCTCGGCACGGCCAACACCCTGGTTTTTCTCAAGGGCAAGGGCATCATCGTCCAGGAGCCCTCGATCGTCGTCGTCAACAAGGCGACGGGCAAGGTCGAGGCCGTCGGCTCCCGGGCGAAAGAGATGCTCGGCAAAACGCCGACGAGCGTCATGGCCATCAAGCCGATGCGCGACGGCGTCATCGCCGACTTCGAGATCGCCGAGAAGATGCTCGACTATTTCATCAAAAAGGCCATGAACAACCGCGGCTTTCTCCTCCGCCCGCGGATCGTCATCGGCATCCCGACCGGCATCACCCAGGTCGAGCGGCGCGCGGTCAAGGACGTGGCCATGCGGGCCAAGGCCTCGGAGGTTTACCTCATCGAGCAGCCGATGTCGGCCGCGATCGGCGCGGACCTGCCCATTTCGGAGCCGACCGGGAACATGATCGTCGACATCGGCGGCGGCACGACCGACATCGCCGTCATCTCCATGGACGGCATCGTCTTCAACCACAGCATCCGCGTCGCCGGCAACGAGATGGACGACGCGATCATCCACTACCTGAAAAAGAAGTACAACCTGCTCATCGGCGAGCGGACGGCCGAGATCGTCAAGATGCAGCTCGGCTCGGCCTATCCCCTCGACGAGCCGATGACCATGGAGATCAAGGGCCGAGACCTCCGCGAGGGCATCCCGCGGACGATCGTGGTCGACGACCAGGAGATCCGCGAAGCCATCGAGGAGACGGTGGCCGCCATTATCAACGCCATCCGCATCGCCCTGGAGCGGACGCCGCCCGAGCTCTCGGCGGACATCATCGACCGGGGCATCATCCTGACCGGCGGCGGCGCGCTGCTCAAGAACTTGGACAAGAGGATCCGCGAGGAGACCCAGCTGCCCGTCTTCATCACCGAGGACCCGTTGACGACCGTCGTCCTCGGGGCGGGCAAGATGCTCGACGACCTCGAGCTGCTGAAGAAGATCTCCCTCATCTGAGGGGCCGGGCCGCGGCGGTGCGAGAGGTTCCATGCCCCTTTGGGAGAAACGGCGAAGCGCCCTGGTGCTTGCGGGCCTGATAGTTTTCCACGTCCTGCTCATCTCTATCCAGGTGCCCCAGGGCGCCGAAAAATCGATCTTTGAGCGGTCCGTCTTCTTCGTCTTTGCGCCCGTCCAGAGGGCCGCAAGCGGGACGGTCCGCGGCCTCGGATCGCTCTGGAACGGCTATTTCGACCTCCGCCGCGTCCGCAGCGAGAACCAGAAGCTCAAGAGGCAGAACTTCTTCCTCGCCCAGAACCTCCGCTTCCTCGAAGACCGTCTGCAGCTCATCCAGTCCGAGATCAAGATCAAGGCGGCCCTGGCCGAGTTCGAAGGCACGATCGTCGTCGCCCGCGTCATCGGGGTCGACAGCGCCAACCTCCACCAGGCCATCGTCATCGACAAGGGCAGCTTTGACGGTGTCGCCAAGAACATGGCCGTCTGCGACCGGAACGGCGCGCTCGTCGGCCGGACGATCGCCCCGGTCGGCTTCAAGGAGGCCATGGTCCAGCTCGTGACCGACAAGGACAGCAGCGTCAGCGTCAAGTCGGTCGTCGCGGGACTGACGGGTGCGATGACCGGCCGATCGACCGGCATCTGCGATCTTAAATACGTCCTGGCCAGCGCGCCCGGCGGCGAAGCGGACGAAGAGCTGCGGACGACGGGTTTCGATAAGATCTATCCGGCCGGCATCCCCGTCGGAACGATCCAGAGCCTGGCGCCCGACGAGATCTCGCCGATCTTCCGCCGGATAGCCGTCAGGCCCTATTTCCGCCTCGACACCATCGACGTGGTCGCGGTCCTGACCAAGGGACCCGGAGGCGGGGCATGAGGGAGACCGCCGGGGGCGATGTTCTGCGGGCCTTCCTGGGCACCCTCGTCGCGGTCGTCGTCTATTCCGTGGCCGGTGCGGGCGCGCCCGCCTTGCTCGTCGTCTTCAACGCCTTCTCCATCGTCGTGCTCTATTTCTCGATCCGCAGGGGCGAGATCTTCGGTGCGCTCCTCGGGACGATG
>JADGNU010000308.1 GCA_017883305.1 Candidatus Aminicenantota bacterium
CACCAGGAGATCGAGATCGGCCTGTCCAAGCTCTACCGCGTGACCGGCAACCGCGCCTACCTCGACCTGGCCAAGTTCTTCCTCGACGAGCGCGGCCACTACTTCGGCGGCGAGAAACATGCCCCGGACGACCCCTTCGCCGTCTATGATTCCGACGAATACATGCAGAACCACAAGCCGGTCCTCGAGCAGGACCAGGCCGTCGGCCACGCCGTCCGGGCCATGTACATGTATTCGGGGATGGCCGATGTCGCCGCCCTCGGCGGTTACCCGGAGTACGTTGCGGCCATCGACCGGCTCTGGCTCGACGTGGCCGGACGAAAGCAGTACCTGACCGGAGGCGTCGGCGCCCGCAGCGGGTCCGAGGCCTTCGGCGAAGCTTACGAACTGCCCAACGCCGAGGCTTACACGGAAACGTGCGCGGCCATCGGCAACGCCCTCTGGAATTACCGTCTCTTTCTTCTCCACGGCGAATCGAAGTACATGGACGTCTTCGAGCGTGTCCTCTACAACGGCCTGCTCTCCGGCGTTGCCCTTAGCGGCGACCGCTTCTTCTATCAGAACCCCCTCGAATCGTCCGGCGGCTATGCGCGCAGCCCCTGGTTCGAAGTCGCCTGCTGCCCGCCGAACATGACCCGCTTCCTGCCCTCGCTCCCGGGCTATGTTTATGCCACGAAGGGCGACATCGTCTTCGTCAATCTCTTTATTGCCGGGACCGGCCGGATCCAGCTCCCCGGGCGCCCCGTCGTCTTGACCCAGGAAACGCGTTACCCCTGGGATGGCGCCGTCGCAATGACGGTCGCCACCGACGTGCCCGGCCCGTTCGAGCTCGCCCTTCGCATCCCCGGCTGGGCCGGGGGCGAGGCCATGCCCACGGACCTTTACCGGTTCCTCGACGAGACCGGTGAAAAGCCCGTCTTGAATGTCAACGGCGAGGTCGTCGCCCTCGACATCCGCGATGGGTACGCCCGCATCCGCCGCGGCTGGAAGGCCGGCGACACGGTCGAGCTCACGCTGCCGATGCCCGTCCGCAGGGTCCTCGCGAACGAAGCGGTGACCGCGGACAAGGGGCGGGCGGCCATCCAGCGCGGCCCTGTCGTCTATGCGGTCGAAGGCGTCGACAACGACAACCGGGTCTTCGATCTCGTCCTCCCCGATGCCGCGGCGCTCGGCGTCGAGTTTCAGCCTGACATGCTCAACGGTGTCGTGGCTATTACCGGGTCGGTCATTGTCTTATTGAAGGGCGCCGCGGGCAAGACCGTCGAGACCGCCCGGCCATTCCTGGCCGTGCCCTATTTCGCCTGGGCCAATCGCGGGCCCGGCCAAATGCTTGTCTGGCTCCCGCGCACGGCCGCCGCAGTAAGACCCGCGAAAAAGCTCGATATGAGCGTCGACTAGCGCACCGCCGGAGACCGCGCCTGGCGAGGGCTATCTGTCCCGCCGGCGGGGTGGCTCGCCGAGCTGCCAGTAGATCGCGTAGCGCTCGCCGAATAGCTTGTAGAAGGGGACGAGCGTGACGTCGTTCGGCTTCCCGGCATTCTCGGTCCGGAAGGTCAGCGGCTGGCCGGCGACCGGCTTGATCCAATCCTCGAGAGGCGCCGTATCCTTGAAGTCGAAACGCGGGACCGGCACGGGATCGCCCTCGGGGCCGTATTTCCCGGCAACTTTGTCCTCCGTCAACGCTTCGCCGCCGCCCAGCTTCCCCGCCAGAACGATCGGGCCATAGACGACCGCCGCGACGTCCGGCCGGTCGGGCAGGCGCTCCAACCGGAGCTTCATCGGCAGGGCGACCTCGATCCGGTCGCCGACCCTCCACGTCCTGTCGATCGTCAGGTAGCTCGACGGGCTGGCCGAACCCTCGAGCTTCTTGCCATTGATCTTGACGGAGCATTCGCCCGCCGCCCATCCCGGGATCCGTATTCGCAGCGCCAGCCGCACTGGCCTTGCCGCCGCGATCGTCAGCGTCGTCTTCTCCTCCTCGGGGAAGCGGGTCTCCTGCCGGACCTTGACGCCCTTCTCCTTCCAGTCGAGCTCGGAGGCGATGAACAGGTTGACGAAGAGGCCCTCGCCGTCGTGGAAATAGATGCTGTCGCCGTATTTGGCGTGGTTCTCCATGCCCGTGCCGGTGCAGCACCAGAAGGAGTCGAACGGCTTCATGAAGGTCCGGTACATGCCCGGCATCATCGGGACGTAATACATCATCATCGCGTCGGCCGGGTTCTGCGTCGACAGGATGCCGTTCCAGAGGGCCCGCTCGGTGTAGTCGGCGTATCGGGCCGCGGCTTCCCAGCTGAAGAGGTGCCGGGTCAGCTTGAGCATGTTGTAGGTGCAGCAGGACTCGTGGCTCTCGCGGCCGAGCTCTTCAGACATCTGGTAAGGATCGGCTTCCCAGGCCTCATTATCGCTCGTGCCGCCCGTGACGAAGCTCCGCGCGCCGGTCACCTCGTTCCAGAAAAATATGGTCAAGGCCCGAAGCGCCGGGTCGCCTGTCATCTCGTATTCGCGGGCCGAGCCGATGATGTTGGGAATAAATGAGTTGACGTGCTCTCCCTTCATCTTGTCGAGGCCGTGCATGAGCGGCTCGGTGTAGTGCCGCTCGTCGAAGCGCCGGGCCGTCGCCAGATACTCGGCCTTGCCCGTGATCGCGTAGAGGTTCGTCAGGACCTCGTTCATGCCGCCCTGCTCGGTGAAGTTGAGGACGCGCTCCATGTGGCCCCGGTCGGACTTGTCCGTGCGCGACTTGACCCACCTGGCCATGCCCTCGACGACATCCAAGGCCTGGCGGCTTCCGCAATGCTCGGCCATGTCGACGAGCCCGGCCATGATCTTGTGGATGGTGTAGTAGGGGGCCCAGACGGTTCGCATGGACTCGACGCGGTCGAAGAAGCTCTCCGGAAAAGCGCTGACGTATCCCGACGCCCCAAGCGACTTCTGGCATTCGGCCAGCGCGGCCACGATGGCCTCGGCTTTGACCTTGACCCGGGCGTCGCCCGTGGAGGCGTACATCAGGGCCGACGCCGACAGAAAATGGCCGATCGTGTGACCCCGGAGCTCGACGTCGGACTTCTCCCAGCCACCGTAGGCCTCCGCCTTCGAGGGCAGCCCGGCCGTGACCCGGAACATATGAAGAAGCCGGTCGTTGTCGAGGCTCATCATGTAGCCCAGGTC
>JADGNU010000309.1 GCA_017883305.1 Candidatus Aminicenantota bacterium
GGTCCAGGGCGGAGCAGGGCTCGTCCATGAGCAGGATCTCCGGTTCGACCGCGACGAGCCGGGCGATGTACAGCCGCTGCTGCTGCTCTCCCGAGAGCCGCAGGGCGTCCTCGTCGAGGCGGTCCTTGAGCTCGTCCCAGAGGTGGACGGCCTCCAGGCTGCGGATGAGCTTGGCCTCGAGCGCCTTGGGGTCGTGGAGGCCGTGGACCCGCAGCCCGTAGACGACGTTGTCGAAGACGCTCAGCGGGAAGGGATTGGGCCGCTGGAAGACCATGCCCACTTTCTTGCGGAGGTCCAGGAGGTCCGTGTCGGGGGCGTAGATATCCTGCCCGTCGATGAGGACCTTCCCGGTGACGCGGACGTCGTCGATCAGGTCGGCCATCCGGTTGAGCGACCGGAGGAAGGTCGTCTTGCCGCAGCCCGAGGGTCCGATGAGGGCGGTGATGCGGTTCTCCTCGATGTCCAGACCGATCCCCTTCAGGGCCTGGAACTTGCCGTAAAAGAAGTCGAGGTCGCGGACTTCGATGATGGCCATGGTCGCCTACCCGAACCTGCCGCGCAGATAATCATCGGTCCGCGTGTCGTCGGGCGCGGTGAAGATCTTGGCCGTCATTCCGATCTCGACGAGCTCCCCGTTGAGGAAGAACGCGGTCCGGTCGGCCACCCGGGCCGCCTGCTTGGTGTTGTTGGTGACGAGGACGATCGTGTACTCCTTCTTGAGACGGCGCAGGGATTCCTCGATCTTCATCGTCGAGATGGGATCGAGTCCCGAGGTCGGCTCGTCGAGCAGGATGTACTCCGGGGCGACGGCCAGGATCCGGGCCAGGCAGAGACGCTGCTGCTGGCCGCCCGAGAGCTTCAAGCCGCTCGTCTCGAGCCTGTCCTTGACCTCCTCCCAGAGGCCCCCTTTTTCCAGGCTGTCGCGGACGATGCCGTCGAGCCGCGTCCGGCCGCGGATGCCTTCGCGCCGGGCCCCGAAGGCGACGTTCTCGAAGATCGACCGGGGCAGCGGAACGGGCGTCGCGAAGACCATGCCCAGCTGACGGCGGAGCGCGACGACGTCCACGCCGGGGTCGTAGATGTCGCAGCCGTCGATGCGGATCGTGCCCTCGTGATGCGAGCCCCGGACGAGGTCGTTGAGCCGGTTGAGGGCGCAGAGGAAGGTCGACTTGCCGCTGCGGGCGGGCCCGATGATCCCGAGGATCTCGTTGCGCTTGACGTCGAGGTCGAGGGCCTTGAGCTTGCGCACCTCGCCGAAATACTGGCTGAAGCCCCGGACCTCGATCGCGGTGTCGTTCGTCATGAGTACTTCTTGATGAACCGGTTCATCAGATAATAGGTCAGGAGGTTGATGGCCAGGATGGCGATGATGAGGATCGCGGCCGTCCCGTAGGCGTTGGGCATGGAGATGCCTTCCCGGGCCAGGATGTAGAAGTGGACGGACATCGTCCGGGTGGACGAGAAGAGCGACGTCGGCATGCGCAGGGCGCTGCCGGCGGTGAAGATCGTCGCCGCCGTCTCCCCGATGCTGCGGCCGATGCTGAGGACGACGCCCGTGATGATGCCCGGCAGGGCCGACGGCAGGACGACGCGGGTCACGGTCTGCCACTTTGTGCTGCCCAGGGAGAAACTGACGTTCCGATAGGCCGGGGGGACGCTCTTGATGGCCTCCTCCGAGGTCCGGATGATGGTCGGCAGGAGCATGAAGGCCAGGGTCAGCCCGCCGCTGAGGATGGACCAGCCGAACTTGAGCTTGGTGACGAAGAGAATGAAGCCGAAGAGGCCGAAGATGATCGAGGGGATGCCGGCCAGGCACTCGGCCCCGAAGCGGATGATCCGGGTCACCGGACCGCCCCAGGTGTACTCGGTGAGGTAGATGGCCGTCCCGACCCCCAGCGGCGCGGCGATGACGATGGCCAGCAAGGTCAGGGCGACCGTCCCGACGACCGTCGAGAAGATGCCGCCCGACTTGCCCATGTCCGTCGGGTTGGCCGTCAGGAATTCGAGGTTCAGGACGGGCAGGCCGCGGCGCAGGATGAAGAGAATGATGAAGAGGAGGACGCTCACCGTGATCAGAGTCATGGCCAACAACCCGATCCGGGCGGCCTTCTCTTCGATCCGCGGGCCGAGGCGCTTCACGGCTGCTTTCTCCGCTTGGCCGACGTGGCGTTGGCGATCGTGTTCAGGACCATGATGATGACGAACAGGACGACGCCCGTGGCGAACAGGGCTTCGCGATGCTCGCCCGTGGCGTAGCTCATTTCCAGGGCGACGTTCGAGGTCAGGGTCCGGACGGGGGCCAGGAGCGAATGGGGCACCTCGGCGGCGTTCCCGGCGATCATGATCGTGGCCATGGTCTCGCCGACGGCCCGGCCCATCCCGAGGATGATGCTGGCGATGATCCCGGAGCGCGCGGCCGGGAAGAGCACCATCTTGACCGTCTGCCAACGGGTCGCGCCGAGGGCGATCGAGCCTTCGCGATAGGACGGCGGAACGGCCTGGAGCGAATCGACGGAGATGGAGATGATCGTCGGCAGGATCATGATACCCAGAATGATCGAGGCGGCCAGCACAGAAAGGCCGGGTCCGCCGAAGGTCTTGCGGATGAAGGGGACGAGGATGATGACCCCCATGAAGCCGTAGACGACCGAGGGGATCCCGGCCAGGAGCTCGATGATCGGCTTGATGATGCCCCGCACGCGCTTGGACGCGAACTCCGTCAGGACGATGGCGCAGGAAAGGCCGAAGGGGACGCCGATGACCAGGGCGCCCGCGGTGACGAAGAGCGACCCGACGATCATCGGCCACAGGCCGAAGAGCTTTTCCGAGGGATACCAGCTCGTCCCGGCCAGGAAGCTCTTGAGGCCGTAGCGGAACATGATCGGCGTGCCCTGGCCGACGATGAAG
Source organism: Candidatus Aminicenantota bacterium (assembly GCA_017883305.1). Taxonomy (GTDB): domain Bacteria; phylum Acidobacteriota; class Aminicenantia; order Aminicenantales; family Saccharicenantaceae; genus RBG-16-66-30. Next base: position 2,908 of record JADGNU010000309.1, read on the forward strand.
ACGGTGATGACGACGAGGACGGAGACCGCCGAGAAGGCGATGACCAGCAGGGCCAGGCGGACGAGCCGGTCGTTGCGCTCGAGCTTGTTCCCGACTCTCTTCTTCGCCGTTCCGTCCATCGTGTCTCCGGCCCCGCCCGATCACCTGATCGGCAGGAGGCCCTCCTCCTTGACCAGGGCCTGGCCTTCGTCGGAGAGCACGAATTCGACGAACCGCTTGGCCAGGCCGGCCGGCACGCCGCGGCTGACGAACAGGAAGGG
>JADGNU010000092.1 GCA_017883305.1 Candidatus Aminicenantota bacterium
TGGGCCAGCTTGGTCCGCAGCGTCCGGAGCGGGATGGCGCCGAAGCTGAGGAGCTTCTGCAGGAAGTCTTTGGTGTTGAACGACTCCCCTTTGAGCTTGCCGTAATCTTTCTCCATGGCCAGGATCTCGCGGTAGCCGATGTAGGGCTGGGACCCCTCACCCGGGCTGAGGACGATCTGGTTCCAGCGGCGCTCGGCTTCGATCTTGGACATGAAGCCCTTGGTCATCATCGTGTCGACGACCTTCTCCTTGGTGTAGGTGCCTTGATGCACGGACACGTCCATCTGGAAATCGAGGACGTTCTTGAGAAGGAGCTTGAGCTGGTTGAGCCGGCTCCGCAGGTCATAGTTGCCGTAGCCGCTCTCCATGAACATGTCCTCGAGGAAGATGGGCCAGCCCTTGATCAGGCCCTGATTGGCGGCCATCCTCTTGACGACGGAGGGGTCCTTCCGGGCCAGGGCCAGCGGAACGAAAACGCCCGGAAAGATCTTCTGGACGATCATGAAATCGACGTAGTAATTGTTGTGTTCCTCAAGGAACGACGTGGCGTCCTCGGCCGACCAGGCCGCGGGGATAGGCCGGACGTAGAGGGTGTACGGGCCGCTTCCTTCGAACGCGCCGGGGCCGGTCAGGAGCGTCCAGGCGCCGTCGGCGAAGTACGCGGGCATGGGCTCGATGGCCAGAGGGTCGGCGGGCAGGTCGATGATGCCCTGCTGCTGGATGAAGGTCCTGATGTCGGAGACGCCGGTCGTGATGCGATTGACGAACTCGTCCCGGCCGACGTGGTCACCCTTGATCTTGTCGAGCACGCCCTGGATGACGATGTTCCGGGTCTGTTCCTCGCCCTTGGTCCGTCCCAGCTGCTCGATGTCGACGTCGGGGTACATGAGCTTGTAGAAGGGGATGCAGACGAGGAGCATCTCACGGCGGATGTTGGCCACGTCCGTCTGCGATTGCGGCAGGAGCTCCTCGACGATGGGGAGATTCCCCTGGGTCGTCTTCTGGAGGATCTGCTTGTGCCAGTCGCGCATCCGGAAGTTGCCCGTCGACTTGGCCAGCAACTCGCCCTTCAGGTACCTCTGGTAGTCCTCGAGGGCCGCGACGACCTTGACGGTCTCGGCCTGGAGGGCCGAGGCGCCCCCGGAGAGCTTGGGGATCTCGACCCGGTAGAAATCGATGATGGCCGGCATCTGATCGATGGCGGCTTGGGTGTATTCCTGCGGCGGGTTCTTCAGGCTGTCCTTGGCCCTCTTGATCAGACCCGGGAGGAGCTTGGCCCGGGCCGTGGCGGCGGCCACGCCGGAGCTGCCGTTCTTGACGAGAAGGCTCCGCACGCTCTGGACGAACAGGTCGTTGTAGAGCATGGGGTTGTCGTTCCAGGGCAGGATGTATTGGAGCTTGAGGAATTCGAGGTCGATAAAATCGAGGAGCATCTCGCGCTCGATCTGGTTGTCCGCGGAGAGCTTGCCCGTATCGAGCTTGGAGACGAGCTCGGTGTTGAAACCGGTCAGGGCCTCGTTGAACTTGTCGAGAGCGCCTTCGCTGGGGTCCTCGAGCTTGTCGTTGTATTTCGTGTAGCCCTGGAGGGTCCCGGTCGTCGGATAGAACTTGAAATAGGAGTCCCAGAAGGTGTCCTGGAACTTCTTGAACTTGGCGTCTTCGGCCGATTGGGCCAGAAGGACGCCCGTCGTGCAGGCGAAAATGGCCAGCACGGCGACGACGATGGCTGTCTTCTTCATGCGTGCCTCCTCACTGCGGTTTCAGAAATCCTAGCACACTTCATCGTTCCCTGACAAACCCTTTCGAACCCTCGCTCTATATGAAACGGGGACTTGGCTTACCACCGGATAAAGGCCGACGCCCAGGTATATCCCGACCCGAAAGCGGTCAGTGCGACGAGGTCCCCCCGCTTGATCCGGCCGGACCGGACGGCTTCATCGAGCGCGATGGGGATGGAGGCGGCGGTCGTGTTGCCGAAGCGGTCGATGTTCCGGATGACCTTCTCGACCGGGATCTTCAAGCCCTTGGCGACCATGAGCGAGATCCGATCGTTGGCCTGGTGGGGGATGAGGGCGTCGATATCCTCGATGGCCAGACCGTTCTGTTCGAGCCCGGCCCGGATCGCTTCGGGCATGCGCTGGCAGGCGTTGACGAAGACGCGCCGGCCCTCCATCCGCGGGAAGAAACGGCCCTCGTCGAAAAAGGCCTTCTGGAAGGTCGGGTTGTCCGCGGGGCAGGGCTTTTCCATCCAAAGGTCGGAGATGAAGTTCCCGTCGGCGTAGAGATGCGTCGAGAGGATGCCGCGCCCGTCATCTTCCGTGCCCGGCTCGAGGATGACCGCGCCGGCGCCGTCACCGAAGAGGACCGACATGTCCCGGCCCTTGTCCGAGAAATCGAGGTTGGTCGACTGGACCTCGGCGGCGACGAGGAGGATGCGCTTGTAGGTCCCGGCCCGGATGTATTGGTCGGCGGCGGACAAGGCGTAGAGGAAGCCGCTGCACTGGTTGCGGACGTCCAGGGCGCCGGTCGTGCCCAGCCCGAGCTTGGCCTGGACGAGGACGCCGATGCCGGGGAAATAGTGGTCGGGGGAGAGGGTGGCGGCGATGACGAAGTCGATGGAGGAAGGCTCGACGCCGGCGGCGGCCATGGCCCGGCGGGACGCCTCGATGGCCAGGTCGGACGTGCCAACCCCTCCGTCGACGTGGTGCCGCTCGCGGATGCCGCTCCGCTCGCGGATCCACTCGTCCGACGTGTCCATGAGCTTTTCGAGGTCCTGGTTGGTGACGATCCGAGGCGGGACGTAGTGGCCGGTCCCGGTGATGATGGTCCGACGCGTTGGCATGCTCATAGTCATTATAAAGGAAGCCTCCTTAAAAATAAACTCCCGGCCCGGGCCGCCCGGTTCAGAGCAGGCCTTTCCAGAGGTACCAGGCGATCGTCTCGCCGAGGCCCTGTTCGAGCGAAAAGATGGTCTCGAAGCCCAGCTCCCGGCGGGCCTTGCGCACGTCGGCCACCCAGCCGTTCGGCTTCATCTGCTTGATCTTGCTGACGTTGATCAGGCTGTTCCCGACGCCAAGGAGGCGCCCGACGCCTTCCGATGCGGCCGAGGCCAGATAAGCCGACCAGAGGGGCAGCCGGAGGGGGACGGGCTTCTTTCCCAGGAACGAGGCGGCGACGGCGCCGATGTCCTCCCAGCCGTAGGCGCGGGGATCGGCGATGTTGAAGATCTCGCCGCTCGGCCGGCCCGGATCGGCGGCCAGGCGGCAGGCCCGGACGGCGTCCCGGACGTAGAGAAGGCTCAGGATCTTGCGGCGCCCGAGCACAGGCTTGACGCCGCGCTTGATCCAGCGGAAGAATTCGAGAAAGTCCTCGTCCCGGGGCCCGTAGATGGCCGCGGCCCTCAGCAGGACGACGGAGAAGCGGTCCCTGTATTTCAGGACCTCGGCCTCGGCCTCGAGCTTGCTTTCGCCGTACGGCGAGACCGGCCGCGGCGGGTCGCCCTCGCAGACGCCCCGTCCGGGCGAGGAGGGCCCGACGGCGGCCAGGCTGCTGAGATGGACGAAACGCAGGTTATCGCTCTGGGTTTCCAGGGCCCGGAGCAGATTTGCCGTGCCGTCCCGGTTTACTGTATAATAGTCGCTTGGTCTGAGGGTTTTTGTCAGTCCGGCCAGATGGAAAACGCGGTCCAGGCCGGCCGGCAGGCCGGGCAGGTTCCCGAGATCTCCGGCGAGGAAACGGACGCCTTCGATCCCCTCCAGCCCGCGCGGCTTCGACGGGTCGCGGACGAGGGCGTAGACATCGCAGCCGGGGTCCTGGAGGAGCGACTCGACGAGATGGCTCCCGAGGAAGCCCGTTCCTCCGGTGACCAAGACGCGCATGGGCCGGATTGTATGAGATTCGACGGCCGCGGTCAATGAGGCCGAGAGCGGTCGCGGATCCAGAGGAGACGAGCATGGACGTTTTCGAAAAATGCCTGTCCTTCACCAGGGCCGATGAGCTCAAGGCCGTGGACCTCTACCCCTTCTTCACCCCTATCGAGGAAGCGGTCGGCAACCAGATCAAGGTCGGCGGCCGGCCGATGATCATGGTCGGCTCCAACAACTACCTCGGGCTGGCCCATCATCCCCGGGCCAAGCAGGCGGCCAAGGACGCGGTCGACCGCTACGGCGTCGGCACCTGCGGCTCCCGATTCCTGACGGGGACGCTCGACCTCCACGAGAAGCTCGAGGAGCGGCTGGCCAAGTTCCTCCAGCGCGAGGCCGCGTTGACCTTCAGCACGGGCTATCAGACGAACCTCGGCATCATCTCCACGATCGCCGGCAAGGGCGACCACATCATCATCGACCGTATGGTCCATGCCAGCATCATCGATGCCTGTCGCCTATCATTCGCCACGGTCCACAAATACCGTCACAATGACATGAAGGACCTCGAGCGCCTTCTCGCTTCCCTCGATCCCGGCGCGGGCAAGCTCATTGTCGTCGATGGCGTCTTCAGCATGGAAGGCGACATCGCCGACCTGCCCGGCATCGTCCCCCTGGCCCGCAAGTTCGGCGCCCGGATCCTCGTCGACGACGCCCATGGCATCGGCGTCCTCGGCCCGAACGGACGGGGCACGCCCGAGCATTTCGGCCTCGAGAGCGAGATCGACCTGATCATGGGCACCTTCAGCAAGACCTTCGCCTCGATCGGCGGGGTCGTGGCCGGGACCAAGCCGGTCATCTCCTACATCAAGCATCACGCCCGGCCGCTGATGTTCAGCGCCGCGGCGACGCCGGCATCGGTCGCCTCGGTCCTGGCCATCCTGGACATGCTCGAGACCCAGCCCGAGCTGAGGGCGCGGCTCTGGGCCGTCACCGAGCGCATGCGCACGGGGTACCAGGCCATGGGCTACGACACGGGCCCTTCGCAGACGCCCATCATCCCCGTCTTTGTTCGCGACGACGAGAAGTGTTTCATGCTCTGGCGGCTCCTGAGGGAGGAGGGGATCTTTACGACGCCGGTCATCTACCCCGCCATCCCCCCGGGCCAATCCCTGATCCGGACGAGCTACGGCGCCGGCCACACCGACGAAGAGCTCGACGCGATCCTCGCGGCGTTCGAAAAATGCGGGCGGATCGTGGGGATCATTTGAGCCGGCCGGCCGGGGAACGGAACATGGGCCGGATCATCCGCCGTGCGGCTTTCATCGGGCTGGTCCTGGCAGCGGCGTTCGTCGCGGCCGAAGCGGCGACCATCACCATGCCCTTGTCCCAGATCAAGCCGGGCATGGTCGGCCGCGGCAAGACCGTCTTTCAGGGCAAGGTCATCGAGGAATTCGAAGCGGAGATCCTCGGCGTCCTCGAGAACGCCGCCCCCAAGCGCAACATCATCCTGGCCCGGCTCAAGGGGCATGGCCTCGAAGCGACCGGCATCATCGCCGGCATGAGCGGCAGCCCGGTCTACATCGACGGCAAGCTCATCGGGGCCGTGGCTTCCGGGTTCAGCTTCTCCAAGGAGGCCATCGCCGGGATCACGCCGATCGAGGAGATGCTGGCCGTGGGGAAAGCGCCCGAGGAGGCCCGACCCGGCGCGGCCGCTCCCGTCGTCATCCGGGAAGACCTCAGTCAGGAAGAGCTCTCCGGGGCCTATTTGAAGACGCTGACGGCGGCGCCCGCCGGCCTTCGGTCGAACCAGACCCTTGCCTCCCTCGAGCTGCCGCTCGTCATCAGCGGGCTTTCCGCCGGGGCCTTCGAGAAGGCCCGTTCGTTCTTCGCCCCGCTCGGATTCCTGGCGGTCCGGGGCGGGACCACCGGACAATCCCGGCCGTCCGACGCCCCCGCTCAGCCGTCCCTCCGGGAAGGGGACGCCGTGGGCGTCCAGCTGCTTGGCGGCGATCTCGACATCTCCGCCGTCGGAACGGTGACCTACGTCGACGGCTCGAAGATCCTGGCCTTCGGCCATCCGGTCTATAACCTCGGGAAAGTCGATTACGCCATGACCCGGGCCGACGTCATCACCGTCATGCCGAGCCTGGAGAGCTCCTTCAAGCTGGCCGCGGCGGGTCCGGTCATCGGCCGGTTCGGCCAGGACCGGACGGCCGGGGCGGCGGGAGAGGTCGGGGTGATGCCCCATCTCATCCCGCTCAACATCGGGCTCCAGACCGGGCCCGGAGCCCGCAAGGACTTCAAGCTCAGGCTTATCGCCGACAAGTTCCTGACCCCGGCCCTCGTCAACATGGCCGTGTCCGGTCTCGTGACGAGCGAGCTCCGGAGCTACGGCGACGTCTCCCTCGACTTCAGCGCCGACGTCTTCCTCGACAAAGGCGGGCTCAGCGTCCATCTTGAGGATATCTTCTCCGGCAGCTACGACACCTCCCCCGTGAGCCTGTCCGGGCTCCTGGCGGCCGTCGTCCAGTTCCTGATGAACAACGAGTTCAAGGATGTCGGCATCTTCCGCATCGACCTCAATGTCCGCGCCCTCGAAGAGAGCCGCCAGGCCTCCCTCGAGAAGGTCCTTCTCGACAAGTACGAGGTCAATCCGGGCGAGGCCATCCAGCTCCAGGCCTTCTATCGGACTCAGAACGAGGAGAGCCTGGTCGAGAAAGTCACCGTCGTCGCCCCGGCCCTGCCCGCGGGAACGGAGTTCCAGATCCTCGTCGGCGATGCCGCGTCCATGCAGCAGGTCGAGCGGTCCCAATACCGCGTCCAGGGTTACGTGCCGCGGAGCCTCGACCAGCTCGTCCGCATGCTCGGCAATCTGCGGAAGAACAGCCGGATCTACTTCCGGATCATGGCCCCCAAACCGGGCCTCTTCCTGAGAGGGGAGGAGCTCCCCAACCTGCCGCCGACGCTGAAGTCGATGTTCGCGTCGCCGCGCGCCTCGGCCACGGGGCCGACGGAGATCACCCGGTCGACCCTGAGCGAATACCAGCTTGCCATCCCCTACGTTTTCAAGGGCATGGCGACCATCCCCGTCCGCATCCGCAAGTAGGAGCTCCGACATGCGCCAGCCCGCATTGCCAGTCGTCCTCGGACTTCTCATCCTGGCTTCGTCCCTCCAGGCCGTCGTTCCCCAGAAGTGGGAGCTGCGGACGCGGGATGATTACCTGAGAGGCAAGTTCGACGGGATTTCGGTCTCCTATGACGGGACGCTCGCCCTGGCGCCCAAAGAGCAGAAGATCGCCGCGCCCCAGGAGGAATTCTATCTTTCGGTCCTGGCGACGACGGACGGGGTCACCTTCCTCGGCACCGGCCACGGCGGCAAGGTCTACCGCATCGACAAGGACGGCAAGTCCGAGCTCTGGTTCCAGGCCCCCGAGATGGATGTGACCGCGCTCGTCCAGGACAAGAAGGGGACGCTGTACGCCGCGACCTCGCCGAACGGGAAGATCTACAAGATCACGGACAAGGCCAAGGGCGAGGAGTTCTTCAATCCGGCCGAGAAGTACATCTGGGATCTCCTCTTCCTCGATGCGGGCGAGCTCTGGGCGGCGGTCGGCGAAAGCGGCGGCATCTACAGCATCTCGCCGCTCGGGGAAGGACGGATGTTCTTCAAGGCCGCCGAGAACCACATCCTCTGCCTGGAGCGGACCGCCCGCGGCGACGTCGTGGCCGGAAGCGGCGGCAACGGGCTCGTCTACAGGATCACGACGGAGGGACGCGCCTCGGTCCTCTTCGAGACGCCCTACGAAGAGGTCCGGACCCTGGCCGTCGACCGCGAAGGCCAGATCTATGCCGCGGCGTCCGGGACTCCGACGAGGACACGGAAGGATGAGACGTCCGACGAACCCGTCCGCATCGACACCGACGTCGTGCTCACCGTTTCGGCCTCCGGCGGCGCGGGTCGTCCAGCCGGCGCCGCGCCGGCTGCCCCTGCAGCCGGGGCCGCGGCCAAGGACGGGGGGGCGCTCTACCGCATCACCGGAGACGGCCTGGCCAAGCGCCTCTGGAGCTCCGACGACGAGATGATCTATACGCTCGTCTGGCGGGAAGACGAAAAGAAGGTCCTCTTCGGCACGGGCGGAAAGGGCCGGATCTATTCGGTGGACCGGGACGAGCGGATCGCCCTGCTCCTCCAGCAGAGCTCCGAGCAGGTCTATGCGCTCGTCCCCCTCGATTCCAAGATCTACGTCCTGTCGAACAATCCCTGCTATTTCGGGCTGCTGCTGACCGAGCAGAGGTTTGCCGGAGAATACACCGGTCCGGTCCTCGACGCCCGGACCCAGGCTTCATGGGGCCACGTCGTTTGGGACGCCGCCGTCTCCGAGGGCGCCGCGGTCCAGCTCCAGAGCCGGAGCGGCAACACGGGCGAGCCCAACGCGACCTGGACGGACTGGTCGCCCTTCTACAGCAAGACCGAAGAGCAGGTCCTGAGCCCCAAGGCCCGCTTCCTCCAGATGAAGGTCCTCTTGAGGACCCAGACCGGGAAGGCTTCGCCGGTCTTCAACAAGCTGACCGTGTTCTACCTGCAGTCGAACATCACCCCGTCGGTGACGCGCCTCGAATTCCTGCCGCCGAACGAGGTCTTCCTCAAGCTTCCCGACAACGAAGAGGTCATCCTCGGCGTCGAACGGAACCTGGCCGAGGCGCCCGCCAAGAAAGACGAGCTCCGGATGGGCTTGGCCGCCCGGAAGGGTGAGCGCAAGGGCTTTCAGACGGTCGGCTGGGATGCGTCCGACGAGAACGGGGACACCCTGCGGTACGCCCTGGCTATCCGGAAGGACGGCGAGGCCGAGTGGCGGGTCCTCGAGGACGCCTGGACCGAGACGATCTACGCCTTCGACACGCTCGCCTTCCCGGACGGAACTTATTTCCTCAAGCTCACGGCCTCCGACTCGCCCTCGAACCCGTTGGGCCTCGAGCTCAAGACCGACAAGACCAGCCCGCCCCTCGTCATCGACAACTCCCTGCCCGTGGTCAAGGGGTTCACGGCGGCGAAGAACGGCACGTCGCTCGACATCGCTTTCCAGGCCGAGGATGCCTACTCCTACATCGAGGAGGCCAAGGTGCTCGTCCGGCCGGGGGAATGGCGGGTCGTCTTCCCGGTCGACGGGATCGCCGACTCGCGGAGCGAATCGTTCAAAGTCTCGCTGAAGCTGCCGGCAGGGGCGGAGAACCAGGTCACGGTGAGGGTCCGGGACAGCTACGGGAACGTCGGGGTCTACCGGCAGAATTTCTGAGGCGGCGCGGCCTTCGTCAGGCCCGCCCGAGGTACTTGTCTTCCCGCGTGTCGACGCGGATGACATCCCCTTCCTTGACGAATTCCGGCACCTGGACGATCGCGCCCGTCTCGAGGACGGCGGGTTTGTAGAGGGCCGTTTTGGTCGCGCCCTGCAGCCGCGGTTCCGTGCTGGCGACCTTGAAATCCATGGTATGGGGCACGTTGATGCCGACGGGTTTGCCCTCGAAGAGCTCGACCTCGATGACGGTGTTCGGCTTGAGGTACTTGATGCCCTCGCCGATGGCCTCGGCGCTCAGCGTGACCTGCTCGTAGTTCTCGAGGTTCATGAAGACGTAATCGCCGCCCTGCTCGTAGAGGAACTCCATCTCGAGCTCGTCCAGGCGGGCCTGCTCGAGCCGCTCTTCGGAGCGAAAGCGGTGCTCGGTCTGGGAGCCGACTTGGATGTTGCGCAGCTTCGTCTGGACCATGGCCTTCCACCGGCCCGGGGTGATGAGCTGCATCTCCATGACCCGGTAGAGAGTGCCGTCCATGATGATGATCATGCCTTTGCG
>JADGNU010000310.1 GCA_017883305.1 Candidatus Aminicenantota bacterium
TCCCTTGGCCACGGCCGCGAGCCAGCCGGCCTTGACCTTGGCCGCGGCATCGACTCCCGGGGGCACCCTGTTCTCGAGCAGGCCACGGAGCCGGGCGCCCGCGTCTTTGTCGGTCGATTCGAGCCCTTTGCAGACCTCTTCGACCTCCTGGGGCGTCAAGGCGAGCGGCGGCAGCCCCGTCTCCGCCCGTTCTTTTTCCATCATGAAATATGCCTCGAGCATTATTCTCTCCTGTGTCCGGTTTTGCCCGACTACTTTATCGGTTTTACCGACGTCTTGTCAAAGCGTCCAAAGCGAATGAACGAGTGCCTACGTCCCGCGGGAAGGCCACGGAATAGGGGGTGAGGGGTATCGTCGGGATGAGCGTATAAGGACGGTGACGCCGGGGCTTTTTCCTGAATCGGGCCGAGGGGTGTCATCGACGGTAGCATTCCGAGGGCAAAGGGCGATGACGCAACGGCGTGGGGGCCTACCCGGAGCGACTGCAAGGAGCGGAGGACCAGGCGCGCCGCGGAGCGGCTCGGAGCGGCGCGACTGGGAAACATCTGGAATAATTACTCAATCAAGATATCTCGCAGAATTGCGGCTTCGGGTGCTCAGCTGCAATTCTGCAGGTCGCTTCGAGGACTCCGCTTCCCGCCGGAGCACGGACGGGGGTGACGCCGAGGGAGGAAGAGCCCTGAGCCCGACAGGCGAACGGAGATGATATCCCGAGGCCCTCTTGCAATCCGGGGCAAATCCGGTTAGAATTCTGTTCCTGATTTTTTGCCTCAAAAATCACAATACGGAGGAACACAGAATGGATCACGCCGCGATCAATCGTGCCAAGGAGCACTTCGGCAAGCTCCTCGAAGCCCAAATGAAGCGGATGGAAAAGGTCAAGGCCGCTCCCGACTGGATCGACTACGCGAAGCTCTCCCCGCTCAAGATCGGCATCCTCGCGGGCGATGGCATCGGGGTCTACATCGCCGCCCAATCGAAGCGCGTCCTCGAGTTCCTGCTCAAGGACGAGGTCAAGTCCGGCCGGGTCGTCATCAACGACATCGAGGGGCTGACCATCGAGAACAGGGCCGCTCACGGCTGCGCCATCCCCGCCGACGTCCTCGAGGAGATCAAGAAGTACCCGGTCACCCTCAAGGGCCCGACGACGACGCCGCGCAAGGGCGACCCCTGGCCGAACATCGAAAGCTGCAACGTGGCCGTGCGCAAGGAGCTCGACCTCTTTGCCAACGTCAGGCCCGTCCGCATCCCCAAGCAGGGCATCGACTGGATCTTCTTCCGCGAGAACACCGAGGACCTCTACGCCCTCGGCTCCAACGGCATCGACGTCGACGCCGACATCTCCATCGACTTCAAGCTTATCACCGGCCCCGGCTCCGACCGCATCTGCCGCCTGGCCTTCGAGAACGCCAAGAAGAACGGCCGGAAGCGGGTCACCTGCGTCACCAAGGCCAACGTCGTCAAGACGACCGACGGCCGCTTCCTCGAGAACTTCTATCGCATCGCCAAAGAATACCCCGGCATCGAGGCCGACGACTGGTACATCGACATCATGACGGCCAAGCTCGTCGACGAGAAGCGCCGCCGCGATTTCCAGGTCCTGGTCCTGCCCAACCTTTACGGCGACATCCTGACCGACGAGGCCGCCGAGATGCAGGGCGGCGTCGGTACGGCCGGCAGCGCCAACATCGGCAAGCAGTACGCCATGTTCGAGGCCATCCATGGCTCCGCGCCCCGGATGGTCACGGAGGGCCGGGCCCAGTACGCCGACCCCTGCAGCATGATCCGCGCCGCGGCCATGCTCCTCAGCCACATCGGCTACACGGACATTGGCAAGAAGCTCGAAATGGCCCTCGACATCACCGGCCAATACGAGAAGAAGATGGTCATCACCGGCCGCGCCACGGGCGTCACCGGCGAGACGTTCACCGACTACGTCATGGACTGGGTCAAGAACCCGAAGCTCAAGGACGCCTGGGAAGGCTACGTCAAGGGCTGAGCCCGGGCTTGAGAAGACAAGGAGAATCCGACATGCGCAAGAAGATCGCTCTCATCGGCGGCGGGCAGATCGGCCAGATCCTGGCCATGCTCGCGGCCCAGAAGGAGCTCGGCGACATCGTCATCCTCGACATCCCCGAGCTCGAGAACCCGGCCAAGGGCAAGGCCCTCGACCTCATGGAGATGGCCCCCCACGGCAATTATGACGCGGCTATCACCGGCACGTCCGACTACAAGGACATCGCCGGCGCCGACGTCGTCATCATCACGGCCGGCCGGCCCCGCCAGGCGGGCATGACCCGCGAGGACCTCCTCGCGGTCAACCTCGACATCATCACCAAAGTGGCCGCGGGGGTTAAAGAGCACGCGCCCAAGGCCCTGTGCATCATCGTCACCAATCCCCTCGACGCCATGGTCTATGCCTTCTACAAGCTGACCGGCTTCCCCAGGAGCCAGGTCATCGGCATGGCCGGGACCCTCGATACGGCCCGCTGGCGGGCCTTCGTCGCCATGGAGCTCGGCGTGTCGGTCAGCGACGTCGCCGGAACGGTGCTCGGCGGCCACGGCCCGGACATGGTGCCGCTGCCCCGGCTGACCACGGTCGGCGGCGTGCCTCTGACCGATCTCGCCACCAAGGAGCAGATCGACCGGCTGGCCACCCGCACGCGCGAAGCCGGCACCGAGATCGTCAAGCTCTTCGGCAAGGGCTCGGCCTTCTTCAGCCCGGCCTACAGCGCCATCGTCATCGCCGAGTCCTACCTCAAGGACAAGCGCCGCATCCTGCCCTGCGCGGCCCTCTGCGAGGGCGAGTACGGCGTCAAGGGCCTGTTCATCGGCGTGCCCGTCATGGTCAGCGCCAAGGGCATGGAAAAGATCTACGAGATCAAGCTTAACGACGAAGAGAAGGCCATGCTCCAGAAGACGATCGGCGTCGTCAAGAAAACCGTCGAGGAGACCAAGCTCTAGATCTTGAGGATCCACGAGTACCAAGCCAAGCAGGTCCTCGCCGGCTTCGGCATCCCCGGGCCGCGAGGCGAGGTCGCATCTTCGCCCGTCGAGGCACGGGCCATCGCGGAAAAGCTCACGGGTCAGGTCGTCCTCAAGGCCCAGATCCACGCGGGAGGCCGGGGCAAGGCCGGCGG
>JADGNU010000311.1 GCA_017883305.1 Candidatus Aminicenantota bacterium
TTTCAGCAGGGTCTTCGTCGTCGGCGGCAAAGAAGACGCCCTGTCTTACGACCTGACGACGGACGGCCGGGAGAAGGTCGTGACCGAGCCGGGCCGGACGACCACCAGCCGTCTCTATTGGGACGGGGACGTCCTGGTGCTGGACGAGCGGATCGTGCTCAAGGACGGCCGTGAAGCGACGAACGTCGTCCGGTATTCACTTCAGGACGGAGACCGGACGCTCGTCGCCGAGGAGAAGTTCCGCGGCCCATTCCACAAGCACGACAACCTCTGGGTCGCCGACCGCAAGACTTAGACCTGCCGCGGTCTCATTCGATCCCGCGGCACCCCCCTTGAGCCGGGGGCAACCCTCAGCCTTGTCCCTGAGTATCTCCTGGCGTAGGATAACACCCTCAGGAGGTGCCCCATGACCAGAAAAACCCGGATCTTTTTCCTGGCCTTGTCCGTTATCGTCGCCTTCGCCCTCTTCCCTCAAGCCAAGATCATGGCCGGCGGCGCGGGCAGGCCCGACTCTGCGGCTGGCCCTCTCGTCGATGTCGTCAAGCGCATCCCCACGGTCGAGGATCTGATGGCCCTGAAGTCCGTGGGCAACCCGCAGATCTCGCCGGACGGACGCCGGGTCGCCTACACCATCGCGGAGACCGATATCGACCAGGACGCCTACGTCGCTCAGATCTGGCTGGCCGATGTCGCTTCGGGTGAGACGATCCAGCTGACGCGAGGCAAGAAATCCTCCTCCGGCCCGACCTGGTCGCCGGACGGCCGGTGGATCGCCTTCACCTCGAGCCGGGCAGAAGACAAGTCCCAGATCTTCGTCATCAGCCCCAACGGCGGCGAAGCGATCCAGCTGACCAAGGCGGAGACGGGGGTTGGGGGCTTCGACTGGTCCCCTGATGGGAAGACGATCGCCTACACGGCGAGCGACCCGGTCCCGGCAGAGGCCAAGGCGCGAAAGGATTTCTACGGCGACTACGACGTCGTGCGGCGCGAATACACCCACTCCCATCTCTGGACCGTGGACGTGGCCGAAGCCATGGCCGCTCCCCAGCCAGGCCGGCGGCGCACGAGCGGAAAGACGTTCACGGTCAGCGGGTTCGACTGGTCGCCGGACGGGACGAAGATCGCCTTCGGCGCCACGGTCAACCCCGACCTCATCAACGGCGGGACTTCCGATATTTACGTCCTCGACCTTTCCGGAGACAAGGTCAGGACACTCGTCGACCAGCCGGGGCCGGACTCTTCTCCTCTTTGGTCCCCGGACGGCCGCTCCATCATCTTTTCGAGCGCGCTCGGCCGGAAGGATTTCTTTGCCACAAACTCCGTGCTCGCCCTCATTCCGGCTGACGGCGGGTCCATTCGCCCGCTGACGACGGCCTTTGATGAGAACGCCTATGCGGTCCGATGGGGCAAGGCCGGGATCTTTTTTTCGGCCATGCAGAAGACGGCCGCGCACCTCTTCCGGCTCGATCCCGCGTCGCTTGGGATCGAAAGGGTCAGCGCACCGGACGCGGCCATGGCCTCGGGATTCACATTCTCCAAGGACGGCGGGAGGGTGGCCTTCCTGGCCGCTACGGCCACCACCCTGTCCGAGATCTGCGTCACCGAGCTCCCTTGGAAGCCGCGGCTTCTGACCCGGATGACCGATCAGGTCGCGGGATGGGTCCTCGGAACACGTGAGCTCATCTCCTGGAAGAGCAAGGACGGCGCGACGATCGAGGGCGTTCTCATCAAGCCGGCCGATTTCGACCCGGCCAAGAAGTACGCTTTGCTTTGTATCATCCACGGCGGGCCGACGGGGGTCGACAGGCCGGCGCTTCTCTCCGGCGACTCGCGTTATTATCCGTCGGATATCTGGGCCGCTCGGGGCGCGCTCGTCCTGAAGGTCAACTACCGGGGCAGCACGGGTTACGGCGAGAAGTTCCGCCGGCTGAATTATCGCAACCTCGGCGTCGGCGACGCCTGGGATGTGCTCTCGGGGGTCGAAAGTCTGGTCCAAAAGGGCTGGGTCGACGCGAACCGAGTCGGCTGCATGGGCTGGAGCCAGGGCGGCTACATCTCGGCGTTCCTGACGACATCGTCCAAAGCGTTCAAGGCCATCTCGGTCGGCGCGGGGATCTCCGATTGGGCGACCTACTACTACAACACCGACATCACCCCATTCACGATCCAGTACTTGGGGGCCGACCCCGTGACCGACCCGGCGATCTACGCCAAGACCTCGCCCATGACCTACATCAAGCAGGCGGCGACGCCGACGCTCATCCAGCACGGCGAGTTCGACCGCCGGGTGCCTATCCCCAATGCCTACGAGTTGCGCCAGGCGCTCGAAAACCGGGGCGTGCCGGTCGAGATGGTCGTGTACAAGGGCTATGGCCACGGCATCACCAAGCCCAAATCCATGCGGGCGGTGATGGAGCACAATCTGGCCTGGTTCGGACACTATATCTTCGGCGATCCCAAGCCGGACCTGGCCGCGCCGCCGGTCCCGAAGAAGCCGGACAAAGAGGAGAAGAAGGGGGCAGAAAAATGAGGTGCAAGGTCTGCGGAAAGGACTACCCGTCTCTCTATCATTTCAAGACGGCCGACACCTGCCTCGCCTGCTACGAGGGCCTGAGCGAGGAGGAGCGCGCGAAGGCCGCCCAGCCGTCGCCGATCCATCAGCTGACGACGACCGCCTTCACCCTCGACGGTTACCGCATCGTCAAGTCGTTCGGCGTTATCCGCGGCATCACCGTCCGGTCACGTTCGGTCTTCGGCACGATCGGCGCGTCGCTCCAGACGATCGTCGGCGGCAACATCACCCTCTTCTCCGAGCTCTGCGAGCAAACCCGGGCCGAAGCCTTCGAGATGATGATCCATCACGCCGTCGAGCGGGGCGCCAACGCCGTCATCGGGGTGCGCTACGACGCGACAGAGATCCTGCAGGGGGTCACCGAGGTCCTGTGCTACGGCACGGCCGTCCTCGTCGAGCCGACCGTTTAAATCTTGATGATGATCCTCTTCTTATACAGCCAATAGCACATGGACCAGAGGATGGCCCAGGCGGCCAGGCTGGTGAAGATCTCGACCGGCAGCTCCCCGACCCAGCCGGCGAAAGCCATCGTGAACGGTCCGACGAGTTTTCTGATCCAGACCG
>JADGNU010000093.1 GCA_017883305.1 Candidatus Aminicenantota bacterium
GGGGCCTTGATGATCAACGTCTTCGTCTGTTTTGTCTGGGGGTTCGTCCAGGTCAGGAGATAGCGGCCGCCCTCGACCGTGAGGGAGGGATCGAACGCCTCGAGGTCGGGGTAGTCGTCGGTGGGCCGATCGATGACGAAGCTCTCCCAGATGACAGGTTCTTTGAGGGTCAGGCTCTGATATTCCGGGATATTGCGGAGGACCATGGTCCCGACGTTGCCGTTCGCCTTGAAGCGCCGGGGATCCTCGGCCAAGGTCAAGTTCCCGAGGTTCGTGTCGTAGCGATAGCGCAGCCTTTCGGACCAATAAGCCAAGGTTTGCTCGAGCCGATGGCGGTTGTACTCCAGACTATCGGTCCGACGGACCTTTCGATACGCCGCCTGGGCGCTCCAGCGGTCCTTCGCGCTCTGGACCGGCGCGTACCACCATTCATCTTCGTAGTCCGACGCCATCATCACCTTTCCGTTGTTCCCGATGCTGAACACCGGGTCCGATAGGACGAGCTGGAGCTGGCCCTTCTGGAGGAGGAATCCGCCCTGAGGCATGATGCCGCGCTCGAAGGTCACGTCGACCGGCAATTCCATGCCGTGGACCATCACGGCCTCCGGATGGGGCCGGTCGAGATCGACTCGCAGGTCCTCGCCGAGATCAAGCGGGACCGCGCCGCTCGTGACGCTTGTCCCATGGAAGAACTGCCGGCGCGTCACGGCCGGGGCCTCGGCCGTCGTCACAGTCTGGGATCCGCTCCAGCGCAGGGCCTCCTGGTCGGATAGCTCGTAATTGACCTTGAGCCGGGCCGATACCCAGAAGATCGGCGCGTTGATCCCCCCGACGAAATGCTCGATGAGAAACTTATCCACGGCATCCCAATTGGTGTTATCCCGCTTCATTTGGATATAGATATAGTTCGGGTGGATATTGCAGATGAAAGGGGAGGGGGTGTCGATCCCGGGCTGGACGATGACGCTTGGCCGAACAGACACGCGGGCGGCCCAGTCCGTGCAGGCTCCGGCCGCGGTGACCCAGCGGTATTCCCCTGTGTCCCGGAATCCGCCCCTCATCTCGACGGCGTTCCAGGTGTCCGTCCCTTCCGACGGGCCGTCGAGGACGACGAAGGTCCAGGGAGCGACCTGGAACGGCTCGGCCGCCGTCATGAATCCGACGCGGACCATGGCGATCTTGCCGAGGTTCCCGATCGCCTCGTCAAGTACGGAAAACATGCATCCCTTGGTGATGAACCAGAGCACATCCAGCGGATCGAGGAAGTTGGGCATGTCCTCGGGAAGGGCCAGGGGGAGGCTGACCGACACGAGGTCGAAAGCGGCTCCGCCGACGGTATCCGCAGGATTCGCTGCGAGAAGGAACACGCCCACGATACTGGTCATCGCACCGCCCCAGAAATCGATCTGGATCTCGATTTGCTTGAGTTCGGCGATCTGACGGAGGAAAAGGGCGTTGAAGACATTGGCCGTGATGCGCCAGCTCATGGGCGCCGCCGAGGGCATGATGGACTTCATGCGAGCCGCGGTCTGGAGGACCTTCTGATGGGCCGGCGAGATCTCGAGGACAGCTCCGCCGCTGAGCTCATCGCCGTATTCGCTCGCCGGCGTCTGGTAGGCCGCAATAGGCGTTGCCGAGCCCAAGTAGAGGCCGCAGGTGATCAAGGCCCCCCAATGATCCTCGCCGGGGGTCGCGCGCGTGTGAGCGGCGTCGGCCAGCGCGTTGAAGGGGCCCCGGGTCCAGATACGCTTCATTTTTCCGATCTGGTAGGAGCGCAACACGGCGTTTTTCGCCTTGTTTTCGATCGTCATCAGGCGGGACTTGGGACGCGGCCCGACATTGCGGATGTAATCCTCGGACTGCATCTCGCGGGGCTGTCCGACCTCGAGCGCCCCCATAAGCGGCGCGGGGATCTCCCACTTCAGGACCAAATGCGAGCAGTCCCGGGCCATATAAAGAAGGAAATGGGCGCGGACATGATTGTCCGCGGCGCCCGACAGGTCGCCATCGAAGCCCATCGTCCGGTAGGCGACGGGGATATAGTCGGCGAAACCGCGGCTCTGGACCTCGGTCGCGATCTGGGCCATGTCTCGACGCGTGCCTGGGCCGATCTGGCCGGAGGCGGAAATGGGGATGGCCAGCATGAGGCCCGCCGCGATCGCGGGCGCGATTGGTCGGAATTTCCCTTTTCGCGCCGTGCGAATCTTCAGGCCGGAGGGTTTGACGTCGGGGGTTCTTATCATGAGATGATGTCCTTACCTGAACTGGTCGTACTTGGAGCCGAGCCGGTAGGATTGGATGAGGATCGTCTGGTCCGGGACCGTCATGTGGACGACCAGAGAATAGCTCTTGAGGCTCGATTTATTGAAAAACGACATCATCAGATATTTATTCGATTTCGTCGGCTCGGAGCCGAGCCTCGGGCTCGGCCGGAACAAGGCATCACGAAAAGCCGTGTGCAAGGGCTTGGCATCCTCCGGGCCGAACCAGCGCTTGGCCGAATACTGCAGGGTCTCCAGAATGACTTCCCGGTCGGGACGCGTGGAAGGCTCGATCGTCTGCCCGACCAGGCGAACGTCGCCAAAATATTTTTTCAGAACCGGGGCGACCAAGCGGTCGAGGTCTTCAATGGTCTCGTTGGCCGGAGAAACGACCTTGGCGGAACGAAAATTCACATTATCCGAGATGTCCGTGACCGCAGGGTCGCCGGATGCAGGCGTGGCCTTTCCCTGCTTCTGAGCGGGGGAGGCCGGTTCGGCCTTTTGGATCGGGGATTCATCCCTTTTTCCGGAGCAGCCGGTGGTCGCTGCCGACAGAATACACAAGAAGATCAACATGATAAACCCGACTGCGGAAAACAGATTTTTCATCGTGTCCTCCTAGCTCGCCGTGAGCATCTCAACATCCCTGGCCTTCTGACCGCCCGGAATTGCCCTCGCCAGTCCCAGAATTGCCCATTCCTCTCAAAAACTAATGATATTCGCGGAGCTCGGACAGGTCAAGAACTCGAAATACAAAAATGCGCAAAGGGCTCGGAAGTCTTTCTGGATCCGGCGGCTGATGAGGAACGTCAAGATGAAGTTTTCCCGGCATGATTATTTGAATCTTGATATAGTAGTATCCACGATCGGATACGGAATGCGGAAGATCTCGCAAGCCATCTATGGCCGGATGGACAATGCCGTCTACAGCGCCCTGGGGAACCAGTGGTGGCAGCCCGACTCCGCATTCTATCAGATGAAGGTCTTCCTCAACCCGGTCCGGGTGGGATACGTGAAACGGAAGCTGATCGAGGAGACCCGGATCGATCCCAAAACCACGGCCGCTCTGGACGTCGGCTGCGGCGGGGGATTCCTGACCGAAGAGATCGCCCGGATGGGCTTCGACACGACCGGCGTCGATCCCTCCGCGCGGTCCATCGAGGCGGCCGCGGCCCACGCGCGCGAGAACGGATTGAATGTCCGGTACCGTACGGGCGTCGGGGAATCTCTTCCGTTCGAGGATCGATCTTTCGGCGTCGTTTTCTGCTGTGACGTCCTGGAGCACGTGCGCGACTTGCCGAAAGTCGTCTCCGAGATCTCCCGGGTCCTGAAGCCGGGAGGCGTCTTTTGCTACGATACCCTTAACCGGACCTGGGTGAGCCGTCTGGCTGCGATCAAGATCAGTCAGGACTGGAAGCCGTGGGCTTACATGCCTCCGAACCTCCATGTCTGGGAGATGTTCATCAAGCCTGGCGAAATGAAGTCGCTGCTCCGGCAAAACGGCTTGGAGTGGAAAGACCACCGAGGCCTCAAGCCCGATATTCCCATCCCCCGCCTCCTCGGCTATTTGCGCAAAAGGGCCAGGGGCGAATGGACCTATGCCGAACTGGCCGCCAAGGTCCGCATGGTCGAAAGCCGTGTTACGGCGGTCATGTATATGGGCTTGGCCGTGAAAGAATAGCCTGCGGGGCGGACCCGATCTGAGGAAACAGGAGAAGAACATGGATGACGTCCTGAAGATCGCCAAAAACTGCCGGCACTACGCGATGTGCAAGATCGATTTCCTGGGGAGCGGCGTCTGCGCCTCGGGGTTGGAAAGGCACTATGTGAGCTACTATCCCGAGGGGCGGATGGACCTCTATGCCGCCCTGGCGGAGCACAAGATCCCCGTCACCGAAGCCTGCCTCGACATTGCCTCGAGCTGCGATCTCTGCGGCAAGTGCGATTACCAGTGCTACTTCGTCACGGAGTTGCGGCCCACCCGCGTCATGGCCGCGCTCAAGGATCTCGTCGCCGCCCATGTCCAAGGCGGAGGACGGGTCGAAAAGGCCCCGGACGATCCGCTGCTGCGTGATATTCGGCGGATCGTCGGCGAAGAATGGGCGACGAACGACCAAGCCGTTACGGTCACGTATTCCCATGATCCCGGACCCATGACTCAAGCCAGGGTTCCGGCTTACGTCGTTCTCCCCAGGACCAAGGAGGAGATCTCCGCGCTCGTCAAGCTGTTCAAGGCGCACAGCCTTCCCTGGGTCGTCCGCGGCAACGGCTCGCAGAATGCGGGCCTCAGCCTCTGCGAGGGCGCCGTCATCGACCTGAACCGGATGAAGGATATCGCTTTCGATGAAAGGAACTGGGCCGTCCGAGTGGGGGCCGGCATCTCGGCCTTCGACCTCCAGCGCGAGGCCGCCCGGCGCGGCTTCCGCGTCAACGTCGCCGAACCGGCGGCCCTGGTCTGCTCCAACATGATCTGCTCGGGGATCTTCTCGACCTTCCTGACCGCGTACGGGACTGCCGCCGAGAACTGCGTCGACGCCGAGTTCGTGGCCCGGGACGGCTCGTTCTTCTCGCTCGGCGACAAGAACGCCCCCAACGTCTCCGCCTTCAAGCAGGCCGACCAGGAGGCTCCCGGCATTTGCACCGCGGTGAGCATGAAGCTCCACCCTGTGACGGGGGATGAGACGGGCGTCCTCGTTCCCTTCGATTCGCTGGCGAAGGCCCTCGACTTTTCCAGGGAGTGCGCCATCCGCCGGATCGGCCTGGCCATCGGAGTCCTCGGGGGAGAATACATGTCGTCCTTCCTGGCCCCTACGAAGAAACTGGCCGCGGAGACTCGCGACGTCTTCGAAAACAAGCTGGGCATCGCCCATCTGGTCCTGGTGATCGGCGATCGCTACGCGATCCAGAGCGTCCGGGCCATGGGGTACCCGGTCTTCGACCAGCGGCTCTTCAAGGCCCTGAACCTGGGTTTGGCTTCGCTCCGGTCGGCCCAATGGCCGGATCTTCTGGGCGAGATGTCCACCGTCGAGCCGTTCTCTTACCTCCGCATCAAGGGCTTCATTGAGATCGTGGAGGCGGCCTTGGCGCCGTCGGCCGCGAGCCTGGCGGAGGCGGTCGATCCGGACCTCCGTCCGTTCTTCGCGGAGGTCTTCGGCCGTCCGGAGATGACGGACCTGGTTTGGCTGAACATGTTCAGGATCCTGAGCTCGAGGATGGGACGGGACAAGCAATTTGCCGTCAACATCATCTATATGCCCTTCGAACAGGGGTTGATCGCCGAGATCTGCGGGGGATTCAAGCGGATCGCCGAACGCCACGGCGTCACGAACGATCTGGGGTTCATCACGCCCTTCGATGGCGGGAAACGGTGCATCCTCGAATACGACTACTTTTTCGACCAGACCGATCCCGAGGAGATCTCCCGGACCCGGCTGGCGGCGATGGACGCCGGCGCGCTGATCATGGAGTATTCAGCCAAGCTGGGCACTATCCGCTGGATCCGGCATGTCGTCAATCAGGGCTTCAGCCGCATGGAGAATCTTCTCTACTCCGGAGGGCCTTCGGCAACGGCCCACGATTAGCCCCGGGCGTGACTTAAGTAGATCAGCTGGCATTGGACCTCAAGCGCATCCCAGGCGCCAGCGGCGGGGCCATCGGTCTTGAAATGCCCGGTCAACCGCTCGTCGAAGATGGCCAGCGGGAACCACTCCCGAAGCTTTGCGACGAGAATGTTGAAGTTCGCCAGAGCGGACGGGGCCAGCCCGGGGCCCAGAAAGCTGTAATCAACGTGGTCCTGAACGATCTCGACGCGCGGATCAGAGGATCTCGAGTCGTAGATCTTCACAAAGTCCTCGGCTTGGAACGACTCGGGGGCGCTTTTGCCGGTGACCCGGCGCACGACCGGGATGCCGCCTGTCAAGACCGTCGCCGGCACGTTGAGTTTCATCTTTGCCGGCGAAGTCTTTCCCGGCGTGATGCTCTTGATTCTTCCCCTGATGATCAGGAATGCGTCGTCCGCTTTGACTCTGACCTCCGCGCCTTGCCTATCACTGAAGATCACTTCTCTTTCTCCCGGTCTCGCGGAATGAGCTCTGAAGCCGGCGACCCGGTTTCGAAGCTCGGCATCCCCGCAGGCGAAAGCGGCAAGTCCGGCATCTCTCAGGCTCCGAGCCATCGCGTTCGCCGCGTCGGCGTCAGGGTAGGAGGCGATGATTCTGGGCATCTCTCCGGCGAGGAGAAGGCGCGTATCGACGATCTCTTTGCCGAGGAGGGCAGCGACCCTCGTTAAAAGGTCTGCACTGAGCGGTTTCGGCGGAGCGACGGCGACATGGGCCATGGGGCTGAATCTTGCTATCGTCACGGAGGCCTTTCAATGACGGGGGCGCGCGCCCGGCCCGAGGAGCGGGCGGCCAGGGCGCGCGTCCGTGATCTTGCCGCCGTCGACCACGAGCCTGCCGTTGACCGCCACGTACTCGAATCCCTGGCTATAGTGGTTCGGATCGGCATAGGTCGAGCGCTCTCGAACCGTGTCGGGGTCAAAGGCCACGATGTCCGCCGCCATCCCCGGCCGCAGGAGGCCCCGGTCGCGAAGGCGCATCCGGGACGCGGGCAGGGACGTCATCTTGCGGACCGCTTCTTCCAGCGTGATCAGCTTGACCTCGCGGACGTAATGCCCGAGGATGCGGGCGGTCGAGGCCCAGGCCCTCGGGTGCGACCTTTCGCGGGACAAGATCCCGTCCTCGGCCGAGGCCCCCGAGTCGGTGCATAGGGAGACGAGAGGATGCTTGAGCGCCGACTGCACATCCTCCTCGCTCATCCCGAAGGTCACCCGATTGGTATTCCCCCGGTCGGCGATCACGATGTCCATGATAGCGTCGAGAGGGTCTTTGCGCTCGTCTTTGGCGATCTCGGCGATTGTCCGGCCTTCGTACTTTTTGAGGTCGAGATTGAGGACGCTCGTGATGAGGATCCGCGAGGCGCCCTCGGGCCAACCGGGATTAGCCGCCAGGAATTCGCGTCTGGCCCGGGCCCGCATCGCAGGGTCGAGGAGCCGCGCCAGGAGATGCTCGACGCTTCCTTCCTGGAGCCACGAGGGCAGACCGTCCACGAGCCCGTTCGAGCTTGCCGTCCACGGGTACTGGTCGGCGGAGACATCCAGGCCCTGGGCCCGGGCTTCTTCCAGCCTCTTGAGGACGGCCGGCATGCGGCCCCAGTTTTCTTTTCCGGACGTCTTGAGGTGGTAAATCTCCGCCGGGATCGCCGCTTCACGGGCGATGCGGAAGACCTCATCCAGGCTGGCGTCGAGGCCGCCACTGTCGTCGTTGCCCTCGTCCCGCTGGTGCGTGATGTAGCTTCCGCCGTAGGAAGCGGCGACGCGCGCGAGAGCGATGATCTCGTCCGTCGAGGCGTAGCGGTCGGGCACATAGATGAGCGCCGTCGACAGCCCGAGGGCCCCTTCTTCCATGGCCCGGGCCACGGCCGCCTTCATGGCCTCGAGCTCCTCCGGCCGGGCGGGCCGGTTGTCCTTTCCGATGACGAGATTGCGAATGCCGCCGGCGCCCACGAACGTCCCCAGGTTCACGGCGGACCGGGTCCGCGTAAAAGTCGTCCAATAGCCGGCGAGCGTCGTCCAATCGGGGGTCAGCCCATACCGGGCCCAGACATCCCGCCCTTCTTCGATCATCCGCTGGTTCACCGGGGCGATCGACGAACCCTCGCCCGTGATCTCGGTCGTGATGCCCTGGGTGATCTTGCTGGCGACGCGATTGTCGACGAGCAGCCTGTATTCGGACTGCCCCATCATGTCAATGAATCCGGGGGCGACGACGAGGTGCGAGGCGTCGATCCGGCGCCTGGCAGTGGCCTTGGCGAGATTCCCGATAGAGGCGATCCGGTCGCCGATGACGCCGACGTCGGCCCTGAACCAGGGCGCGCCGGTCCCGTCGACCACGCGGCCGCCCGCGAAGATCAGATCATAGACGGCTTCCTGGCCAAGGCCAAGGCTCCCCATGAGGACAAAACCGATCACCGCTCCGATAAGGACTCTTCTTTCCGTAGCGCCCATTCCATCCCCTCCAGTTATCTAAGCCAGGCGTCGAACAGGGCTTTCTGCTGCGCGGTCGGGTCGGCCAGGGGCGTGATTTTGTAAGTCGGCTCGGTCTTGGTCCCGAACGTGAGCTCGGTTTCGCGGACGCCGCCGCGCCTCGCGTAAAGGACCTTGACCTTGTCCCCTGACTTGCGGGCGCTGAGCGTCCCCGCGAACGATCGCTGAGCGACGCGTGTCCCGTCGATGGCCAGGATCTCGTCCTGGACGCAGAGGCCGGCGAGCGCGGCGGGGGAGTCCGGCTCGACGGTCGAAACCACGACGTTCCCGCTCTGGTCTTGGGTCGAGGCGCCGAACCAGGGGCCCGCCGCCGGGTGCGGCTCGACGTCGATCGCCAGGCCGGCATATCCCAGGTACTTGGCGTAGTCCCACTTCTCAACGGTCGGGGCATAGATATCGAAGATCTCGCCGAGAGAAACGCCGGCCGCCCGCTCGCAGACATCGCGGAACTCGCGGTCGGTGAAGCCGCGCTTCTTGTCTTTGTAGAAAGTCCGGTAGAGCGTCCGCAGGACATCGTCGAGCGATGAACGCCCCTTCGAGGCCTCGCGGATCTTGAGGTCGAGCAGGAGCCCCAAGCCGCAGCCGATGTCGTAATAGGAGATGGTCGTGTTGGCCGCGTGCTCGCTGCGGCCGAAAAAGCCAGTCCAGGTGTCGAAGCTCGAAAGGGTCGCCGATTGATGGAGGCGTCCGGGGGCGTTCTCGTAGTCCGCGATCGTCGAGCCGAGCCGCTCGAGGACCTCGTCGCGGGTCATCAAGCCGGCCCGGTTGAGGAGCATGAATTCATAATAGACCGTGCCCCCCTCGGCGAACCAGAGCATGTTCGTGGTGTTCTCGCGGTCGTAGTCGAAGGGGCCGAGGGCGACGGGCCGGATGGACTTGACGTTGAAGAGGTGGAAGTATTCGTGGGCGATGAAGCTCAGCCAGCCCTGGTAACTCTGGGGGTTCCCGAGCGAGCCGGGATTGAGGGTGACGGCCGTCGAGTTCAAGTGCTCGAGCCCGCCGCCGCCGGGGCCGATGATGAGGAAGGTGTAGTGGCGGTAAGGGACCTCGCCCATGAGAGACGCCGCGGCCTCGACGATCCTCTTGAGATCGCCCGTGAACCTCGCCCGGTCGAAGGAACCGAGGTCGTAGGCCGCCACGGTATGGGGACGCCCGGCGGCTTCGAAGGTCAGGATCTCCTGATTGCC
>JADGNU010000094.1 GCA_017883305.1 Candidatus Aminicenantota bacterium
CGCCGGAGCAGGGCCGGGTCGAAACGAAGACTCCTCGAGAGGGCGAGGACCGAGGCCCCGAAGTCGCGGCCGTTCCCGGAGAGATTCCCGTTCGCCCGGGTCCGGGCCAATCCGAGGATCGTCCAGCCGTCAAGCCAGGCGAAAAAGGCCGGGCGGTCGGGCACGTACCCGACCCGGCCCGGCGCGATGGCCACAGTCCCCGAATCCGGCCGCAGAAATCCCAGAACGATCTTGAGGGTCGTTGTCTTGCCGGCGCCGTTCTCGCCGAGCATGGCCGTGATCGCTCCCTTTTTCGTCTTGAAGCTGACCTCGCGCAGGGCTTCGACCCGGCCGAACCTCTTGGCCAGCTTGTGGGCTTCGATCATGGGGCCTTCCTTCCTATTTCCTGATCTCGAGACTTCGCGCGAGCCGGCTCTGGACAAGAAGCGCCAGGCCGAGCCCGACCACGACCTCGGCGGTGAAAAAGGGAAGCCGGCCGGCGACGACGACGTTGGGCAGGACGGCGACGAGAGCGCCGAAGAGGAGCCTGGCCCCCAGGCCGGGGAAACGCCCGGAGGCCGCGTAGTCGAGCAGGCCCGTCCTCGAGGTCGTCGAGAAAACGAGGGCCATGACGGCGGCCGACTGGGCCAGGAGAAGCGCCAGCACGTTCGATCCGGCTTTTAGGAAATGGCTCAGCGTCCCGGCCACCGCGACATAGTAAGCGCCGACGACGAGGGCCAGCGCGAAGCGGACAGCAAAGTCGGGTCTGAGCCCGCCGACGGCCGCGCCCCAGGCGGCGAAAAGGGCGAAGAGACAAACGGCATAGCCCGCGGCAGCCGCGGCCAGGACCAGGCTCTTCGCGCTCAAGTATCCCCGGAAACGTCCGCCGAGGAAGAGCACGCTCTCGAGGGCGCCGCTCTCGACGTCGGACCGGACGGTGTCCTGGGCCGCCACGAGAAAGACATGCGGCAGGAGAAAAAAGAAGAACCTCGCGGCGCTGTCGTAGGAATCATGCAGCCCGATCCACACGGCCAGGGCCGGAAAGGCCAGGCCGGCGACGAGGGCCAGCGGCGAAGCGGCGAGCTTTCGCCGTGTTACGCGCCAGGTCAGCGCGAGAAGAGCCGAGTCAGGCATTTCGTCAGCTCCTCGCGGCGGGCATCGGACCCGAGGTAGGGATCGTCACGGTAGACCGCCTCCGTGCCCACGAGCAGGGCCTTGTAGGGAACGGCATCCACTTTAAACCTGCGGAAAAGGGCCTTGCGCCGGTCCAGGACGACCGGTGACGTCCAGGCGTATTTTTCGAGGAAGGCCTGGAGGTCGTCACGCAGGGCGAGCGAGACGCCGATCACGGCGACCGGCCATCGCCCCCTGTCGACGAGGTACCGCGCCTCGAAGAGCTCCTGGTAGCAGACGGGACACTCGATCGAAAAGAAGACCAGGAGCACCGGCCCGGTTCCGGGCGGGGCCGCCTCGTCGAGGCTGGCGCAGATCCGCACGTCGACAGGCTTGACTCCCGGGCCCGTGAGACCGGCTGCAACGAGGGCGGCCGCGGTGAGGAACGAAAACCCGGGGCTCATCGGCCGACCTCGAAGATCCGGAGGCCCCCCTCATCGTCGATGGCGAACATGCGGCCGTCGGCGACGAGGAAACGATGGACAACGCACGGCAGCTCGACGACGGCCTGGAGGCGGCCCTGTCCGTCGATGACGGAAGCCGTCCGGCCCGGACCGAGGTCCCGGCCATCCAGCGCCTCGGGCGCCGAAAGATAGAAGAGTCCCCGGTCCCGGGCCGCGGCCCAACAGAATCCGGCCAGTCTCACGACGCCTCTCCCGGTCGGCATGTCCATGGTCTTGAAGGCGTGGCGCTCGTCCACGGCGATAGGAGCCATCAAGGTCCCTGATCCGGAGAAATGAAGGACCGTCCGCTCGCCGCTCCGGAAGATGACATAGAAGTCCCCCGACTCGCCCGGACAGACGATGATCATGTTCCGGAAGGTATCAAAGACGGGGTCGGACGACGTTCGCGCCTCGAGACCTTCCCAAAGCGGGTGTCCGGCGGTGTCGTAGACGTGGAGGAGCCGCTCGCCTTTCCGCCGCCCGGACGGATTCGCCGTGACCAGGAGCTTTTGGGCGCCCAAAGCCGTAACACGGTCAGGCGCGAAGGGGATCTTGAAGCCGCCGCGCGTCCTTCCCTGTCCATCGAAGTTTTGGATCCGGAAATTGAGCTTGTCGGCGACGACGATCTCCCCACCGGCCACGGTCACTCCCGAGGGAAAGGACAGCTCGCCCGGACCCCGGCCCTTCCTCCCCAAGGAGCCGAGGAACCGGCCGTCTTTCGTGAACATCTTGACCGCGCAGTCCAAGGCGTCGGCGATGTACAGGCGGTCCGCGTCGAGAGCCAGGGCGACGGGCCGCCCGAGG
The DNA here is from genome assembly GCA_017883305.1 of Candidatus Aminicenantota bacterium. Taxonomy (GTDB): domain Bacteria; phylum Acidobacteriota; class Aminicenantia; order Aminicenantales; family Saccharicenantaceae; genus RBG-16-66-30. The sequence goes on from JADGNU010000094.1 coordinate 2,400, forward strand.
ACGGCCTGGTCGGACTCGTTCGCGGGCACCGCGACCTCGACGGCTTTTCGTCGCTCGATATCCTCGCCGGTCGCCGCGGCCGCTCCAGCCGCGATGACGGCCCCGAGAGCGAGAATAGCGGCCGTCGCGGCGGCCCACTTGGTCATCTTCATCCGGGTCCCCCTCGGCGGCAGATCATAGAGGGCCCTCGACGCCGAGGGCCCCCGTGTCGGATCCCCTCACACTCCCAGCATGCACTTGCCGAACGCGATGTCGCAGGCCGTCAGCAGCACCATGACTTTGTACCAGGGCGCGTCGATGTTGAGAGTGTACTCCCGGCATTTCATGTGGTTGCTGTTGCAGTCGGTCTGGTTGTTCAGGCCCGGGCCAGCCGCGTACGAAACGCCCGCGGTCAACATGACGAGGCCGGCCAGAGCCAAGATCGCCAGCTTTCTCATTGGCTTTCTCCTTTCGCCCTCTCAAGAGCAAGCCGCATGCCACGAACAGGCGGTCCGCGCACAACCCAATCCACTCAAAAAGAAGGGGATGAAAGGGAGGCTCAGTGGACACTGACAACGCGGGTTGACGATCCCGCCGTTCGGAGAAGAGGGACAGTCGCTTCCCGTGGACCATCCCGCTCAGCGTTCGTCTCGGCCGAAGCGCAGCCCCGAGCCTCGAGGGGCAGTCCCCGATTCCCTACTTCAACATCGGGATCTTGATGCCGTTTGTCTTGGCGCAGGCGATCGCTTCCGGATAGCCGGCATCGGCATGGCGCGCGACGCCGAGCCCGGGGTCGACCGTGAGCACGCGCTCGAGCCGGCGTCCCATCGCGGCCGTCCCGTCGGCGACGATAACCATCCCGGCGTGGATGGACAGGCCGATGCCGACCCCGCCGCCATGGTGCACGGACACCCACGACGCTCCGCTCACGGCGTTGAGCAGGGCGTTGAGGATGGGCCAGTCGGCGATGGCATCCGAGCCGTCCCGCATGCCCTCGGTCTCGCGGTTGGGCGAAGCGACGGAGCCCGTGTCGAGGTGGTCGCGCCCGATGACGACGGGCGCGGCGATCTTCCCCGTCTTTACCAGACGGTTAATGACGGCGCCGAAGCGGGCCCGCTCGCCGTAGCCGAGCCAGCAGATCCGCGACGGCAGCCCCTGGAACTTGACCTGGCTCCGGGCCTTGCGGATCCATCGGGCCAGGGCCTCGTCCTCGGGGAACTCCTTGAGCACGGCCTCGTCGGTCGCGTAGATATCCTGCGGCTTGCCGGACAGGGCCGCCCAGCGGAAAGGCCCCTTGCCGAGGCAGAACAGGGGCCGGATGTACTCGGGGACGAAGCCGGGGATGTCGAAGGCATTGGCCACCCCGGCCTTCTGGGCCTGGCCGCGGATGTTGTTGCCATAGTCAAAGGCCTGCGCCCCCCGTTTCCTCAGCTCGAGCATGGCCTGGACGTGGGCGGCCATGGCGGCATAGGACCGGCGGATGTAATCGGCGGGGTCCTTCTTTCTCAGGGCGATCGCTTCCTCATAGGTCAGGCCGTTCGGGACATAGCCGTTGAGCTCGTCGTGGGCCGATGTCTGGTCGGTCAGAACGTCCGGCGTGATGCCGCGCCGCACGAATTCCGGAAGGATGTCGGCCGCGTTGCCCAGCAGGGCGATCGAAAGAGGCTTCCCCTTCTTCATGGCCTCGTGGGCCAGGCGCAGGGCCTCGTCGAGGTTATCGGTCATGGTGTCGACGTAGCGCGTCTCGAGCCGCCTTTGGATCCTGTGCGGGTCGGCCTCGACGACGATGGCCACGCCGTCGTTCATGGTCACGGCCAGCGGCTGGGCCCCGCCCATGCCGCCGAGCCCCGCGGTCAGGGTCAGCCGGCCCTTGAGCGAGCCGCCGAAGTGCTTCCGGCCGACGGCGGACAGCGTCTCATAGGTCCCCTGAAGGATGCCCTGCGTGCCGATGTAGATCCAGCTGCCGGCGGTCATCTGGCCGTACATGGTCAGGCCCAGCGCTTCGAGACGCCGGAACTCGTCCCAGTTGGCCCAGCGGGGAACGATCATGGCGTTGGAGATGAGGACTCGCGGCGCTTCGGCGTGCGTCTTGAACACGGCCACGGGCTTGCCCGATTGGACGAGGAGCGTCTCGTCGTTCTCGAGCTTTTTCAGGCTGGCGACGATGGCCCGATAGGCCTCCCAATTCCGGGCGGCCTTCCCCGTGCCTCCATAGACGATGAGCTCCTCGGGTTTCTCGGCCACCTGGGGGTCGAGATTGTTCATCAGCATCCTCAAGGCCCCTTCCTGCGACCAGCCCTTGGTCAGCAGGCGGGAGCCCCTCGGAGCCCTGATATTCGAGACCGGCTCACGGCTCGTTTTTGCCATTTATTGTCTCCTCTAAGACGTTTTGAGCAAAGAATATACCATAGCCGCGCGGACGTTATCAAAAGCAAAAAAAACGATTGACCCGGGCTCGAAATCTGTTATACATATTGTAAAGGAAAAGGAAGAGTTTGCCGCTCTTTCGCGGGAAAGACGCAGCGAGGGCTATGATCCAAAAGCGCATACTCGTCACCCATCCGTCGTCTGCGGAAGCCGGCCGCCTGGCCCGCCTGGCCCAGAAGTTCGGGCCGGTCGCGACCGAGACCGATCGGCAAGCGGCGCTGGCCGCGCTCGCCGAAGGGGACGTCGCGGCCGCGGTCATCGACGAGTCGTTCGCCGTCTCCCCCGCCCTCAAAGCCATGATCCGTCCGCCGACGGGCGTCCTCATCACTGGCGGTGACGAAGAGGAGATCTCGCGCCAGGCCGAGGAGTGGCCGGAGCCCGTCGAGGCCGACTTCTGCCGCACCACCCTGGCCGATCCCCGCGAAGTCCAGTTCCTCCGCGCCCTGGGGCGGGTCGTCGATCACGCCCGGCTCCGGGCAGAGGCGTCCGACCTCCACCGGTCCCTCGGCCTCCAGGAGGCCAAGGTCAAGGATGTCCTCGGCGAGATCAGCGAGATCAAGGGCCTGCTCAACTCGGGCTTCCTTCGCGAGATCGAGAAGCGGCTGGCCATCGAAGCGCGCTACGTCGGGTCGCTCAAGGACCGCCAGCGCTTCGAGTCGATCCTCCGCCGCATCTACGGGGCCGACGACGTCAGCAGCCTCCTCGACGTCGTCCCCGACATCCGGGACATCGTCCAGGCCGGGAGCGTCTCGGTCTACATCCTGGAAGAGAACGACGTCATCGGACGCTACCTCAAGCCCCTCGTCTGGGACAACGCCTTCCTGACCCATTCGGATTTCGCGAAGTACATCGCCCCGCTCGAGGCCCAGGACTTCGCCGCCTCGGTCGCCCGGTTCGGCCACGACATCAATGTCACCACCATGGCCTTCGACCGGCGCCTGAGCAAGCGCTACACGGCCTTTCTCAAGACCCCGCCGCGGAGCCTGCTCGGCGTGCCCGTCATGCATGGGCCCAAGGTCATCGGCGTCCTCGAGGTGACCAACAAGACGGCCGGCGGCCGGCCCGACCCCGGAGGGTTCACCTCAGAGGACCAGCAGATCCTCCGCGGCCTGTCCGACCACGTGGCTATCGCCATGACCAAGCTCAATCTGATCCAATACGACCCGCTGACAGGGCTCCTCCGCCCCGAGCCGTTCCTCGAGAAGGTCCTCCAGAAGGTCAACGCCCTGAGCAAGCGCCGCCGCGAAGAGGGCGCCATGGCGCTGGTCATGGGCGACGTCGATTGGTTCAAGGCCTTCAACGACCGCAACGGGCAGGAGGCGGGCAACAAGCTGTTGCACGAGCTCGGCCACGTCCTCAAGCTGGCCATCCGCGAAGAGGACCTGATCTGCCGCTACGGCGGCGAGGAGTTCCTCTTCTTCCTCATGGGCGTCAAAGACGTCGAGGAGGCGGCCCTGCTCACGGAGCGCATCCGCAAGAACGTCGAGGACCATTACTTCGAGCTGCAGGAATTCCAGCCCCGCGGCAACCTGACCATGTCGTTCGGCGTGACCGTATTCCCGAAGACCCAGGGCGAATTGTCCGCCCTCCTGACGAAGGGCGACCTCAGGCGGCTCGCCGGCGAAGCGGATCTGGCACTGGCCGAGGCCAAGGGCAAGAGCCGCCCGGACCTCAAGACCCGCGGCGCCGCCGAGGCCGCCATCGACAAGAACCGGGTCTGCAGCTTCGTCTTGCAGCAGCTGGAAGAGTATGGGAAGCCCGAGAGCCAGGCTCGGAACGGGCGCTTCGTCCGCGAGAAGAGGAAATACGAACGGCACAACGTCTCGACGCCCTTCCTCTTCCGCGACAACGGCGGCTTCAAGGTCGCCAAGACTGTCAACATCAGCCTCGAGGGGGCGCGCATCGTCTCCGAAGCGCCGCTGCCGGACAGCCCGGCCCTCGACGCGATCCTCGTCATCGAAGACAAGGCCACGGCGATCAAGAGCACGGTCGTCTATTCCGAGAAGGGCGGCGGGGATCCGGGATTCTTCTATTCCGGGGTGAAGTTTCAGGACCTGACCTTCAAGGAGATCAAGGGCCTGGAAAGCTACCTCGTCCAGTTCAGGAAGAGAGATACCCTACGCGGATGAGGGCGCCGGCCGCGCGGGCCGGGTCTCAGCCCTGTTCGAGTTCCTGCCGGAGCGATTGCAGATACGGCAGGCGCGGTTCGATCCGGGCATGGAAGGCCTTGCGGATCTCGGCGACGCTTGCGGCGAAAGAAGCGAACTCTTCGAGGTTGCTCCAGTTCTCCATGCTCAGCCGCTCGAGCAGCCGCCGCACGACCTGGGCGCTGATGACGTCTTCAGTGTAGCGAGGCAGGGTCCAGGCGTTCTTCTCGCACATCTTGACGATCCGCAGGAACAGGGCCCGCAGTCCCTCCTGCCAGTTGATGAGCTCCTGCTTGATGAAGAACTGGTCCTTGGGCGATTCGGTCAGGCCGAGCTTGACGGACAGCCGCTGGCCTTCATCGAGCGTCCGGTCGACGGCGGCCAGGAGCTTCTCCGGATCGGCGATGACGATGGCGTCCTTCTGGAAATAATGGATCTCGCCGCTGCCGTCGGCGGGTTCGGTGCGGCGATAGGACTCGAGGTCGGCTGCGAGCTCGTCCTCGCTGAGGTCTTCGCGGAACGCGGCATGGGGTTCTGGCGCGGCAACTTCGGTGGCGGCGGCGGCGGACAGTTCCCCGGCGGCGGGTCGGGACGGCTCGGCCGGGACCTCGGGCACTGCGGCCGGCGCCGGCCCGGCGATGAGGTCCTGGATCCCGGGGATATCGGAGTCCGACTTCTCCGCGGCGGCGTCCATGACGGCCAGGTCATCTTCACCGGCGGGTTGGCCGCCCAGCCGGCCGAGGCTGGCGGCGGCCGACTCGATGGCCAGGAGGTCCTTGATCTTGCGCAGCTTTTCGAGCTCGACGTCGAGATCGAGGCTGAGGGGCTTGGGCTCCTCCTCCATGACCTCGGCAACAATGCCGAAGCGCTCGCGCAGGTCGGTCTTGAGGAAAGCGGCGCGCTCGGAGGTCTTTGTGCGCAGGATCTCGAGCCGCTCCTGGATATCGTTCACCCGCTTGATCTCGTCCACGGTGGACTTGGCCAGGGTTTCGATCTCGGCTTGGAACTTGAGGACCTTCTGGAAGCGGTCGCGGGCCTCGTTGAGCAGGCCGGCGCGCTGCTCTTCGAAGTCGTGGACCATGATCCGGTATTCGGTGAGGGCCGTCTTTTCTTTTTCGAAGTCGCGCTCGATCTCTTCCTTGCGCTTGCGGGCCACTTCCTTCTCACGGTTGATGCGCTCGACGAGATCGGAATCGACGTCGCGGAATTTCTTCTGCAGGATGCTCTCGAGCTGGTCCTCGACTTCCTGGATGACTTGAGACGAATCCCTGAAGATGTTCGGATCGTGTTCCATGGCCGCTCCTTAACCTTAGCGCGATTATTATGATGATTCGCTCGCTCGGTTGTCAAGGAGAATTGCCTCAACTTGAACGCCAAAATAAAAAAAGGTATAAGGAAATCCTGATGAGCGACGCGCGGGCCATTTTAATCGTCGAGGATGACAAAAAACGGGCCGAGCTTTGCGAAATTTTGTCCAAACTTAGGATCTCCGTCGACGTCCGGAAAAGCCTCTCCGCTCTTCCCCAAACGTCCGAGATCCGCCGGCTCAAGAAGGAGCTGGCCCTCCACTTGCGGAAATCCCGCGATCTCGAAGAGGCCTACGACTCGACGCTCGAGAACTTCATGGCCGCGCTCGACCTGCGGGACGTCGAGACCTACGGCCACTCGAAAACCGTCGCGCGCTACAGCCACGTCCTGGCCGAGGCGGCGGGCATCCACGACCCGCAGGCCCTCGACAGCATCCGCAAGGGCGCCCTGCTCCACGACTCGGGCAAGATGGCCATCCCCGATGCCATCCTCAAGAAGCCGGGACCGCTCACCCCGAAGGAGTGGGAGGTCATCCGGCGCCACCCCGCGCTCGGCTACGGCCTGGTGCGGGACATGAAGCTCCTCCGCGAGGTCGGCGACATCATCTTGTACCATCATGAACATTACGACGGCACGGGTTATCCGAAAGGGCTCAAAGCCGAGGCCATTCCCTTCGAAGCGCGGATCTTCGCCGTTGCGGATACGCTCGACGCCGTCACCTCCCATCGGCCCTACCGCGCGCCGCGGGACTTCCGGGCGGCCCGCCACGAGCTGGAGACGAATTCCGGGCGGCAGTTCGATCCCAAGGTCGTCGACGTCTTCCGCGGCATGGACCTGGCGGTCTGGGAAAAGATCCGCTTCGAAACGACCCGCCTGCTGCCGCCATTCGACGACGCCCGCTTCCAGTCTTCCCCGAGATAGGCCACATGCCAAAACCCATGAATATCCTGATCGTGACCGCCAGTCCGAGACCGCGGGGCAACAGCACGCTGCTTGCCGCGGAGGCCGCGCGCGGCGCCGGGGAGGCCAGCGCCGAGGTCCAGATCGTCGGCCTGGCCAAGCTATCCTTGGGCCCCTGCCTGGCCTGCGACGGCTGCCGGAAGCCTGGCGCGAAGGGATGCGTCCAGAAGGACGACTTTGAAACACTCCGCGACGACCTCAAGGCGGCCGACGCCCTGCTCATCGCCTCGCCGGTCTACTGGTTCACGATGAGCGGACAGGCCAAGCTCTTCATGGACCGTCTCTACGTCTTCGGCGC
>JADGNU010000312.1 GCA_017883305.1 Candidatus Aminicenantota bacterium
TGGCCGTGACCAAGCTCGGCTTCAGCGCCCGGGCCTACGACCGTGTCCTCAAAGTCGCCCGGACGATCGCCGACCTCGAGGGCAGCAGCGGGATCACGACCCCCCATGTCTCCGAGGCCGTCCAGTACCGGATGATGGACCGGCTTCGCTGATCCTTCTCCTGACGGGATGGCTTTCGAAGACAGTCCTCCTCTCTTGAGGAGGGCAGGCTCGCCAGTCCTCTGCCCTGGGAGGGCCGATTGAAGTGGAGCCGACAATCTGCCGGCCGCCCCGGTCAATCGGCGGATCCAGCCCGGAGGTTGGCCGAACGGTTTTCCCACAGATGGAATTTCGCGAACCGCTCGAGCGCGGCCGTGGAGTTTTTCGTGGACTCCTCCCGGAAGACGGCGCTGATCCTCGACCAGAGCAGGTCCTGGCCGTAGGTCAGCGACATGATCCAGCGCAGCTGGGCCAAGGCCGGGGTCTCGAAAATGCGGTCGATCGTTTGCCATTCCTTAAGGGCCCGATCCTCCTTGCCTTCATCCCAGTAAAGTCCGCCCAACGCGTAACGGGCCCGGTTTCCGGCCTCGCCACCGTTATCGATGAGGAGCCGGTAGATCCGTTCCTGTTCGTCCCGGTATTCTCGCAGCACGGCATCGAGGTCGTCCAGGCTGCGGCGCCCCATCCCGGAGACGAAGTCCCGATAGACCTCGCCGAGGACAAAGGCCTTGGCCGGCTTGTTGAAGACCTCCGCCAGCCCCGGTCGCCCGGCAAGCACAGCTTCGATCTCGTCCAGAGAATCCACGAGGTACGCCAGGCCGCGTCTTTCGAAGTCGTAGAGGGCGGCCAGATAGAGCATGATCTCAGTGCCCGTCCGGCTCCTGCTGTACTTAAGGCCGTAGGCGATAAGGTCGTTCTGGGACATCTTGTTGTAGAAAAGCTCTTCGAGGAAATCGAAGGCCGTCGACAGCCGGTCCCCCAAGTTGAAGGCCCCGCCCAGGTTCTCATAAAGGAAGCGCTGCGTGAGCCGGGCCAGGAGGGGGTCGTCGGCGTCCCGCCCGACGAGGAACCGCTCCATGAAGACCCGCACTTGATCTTCGTCGCTGAGCTCCATGAGGCCGTCGAGGATCTTCGGAATGTTCTCTTCGGAGAGCTGGGGAAGCTCGGGCAGGATGTCCCCGGCCGCCGGCTCTTGCCGGGCTACGGAGGCCGGCATATAAACGATCTTGATAAGATCGGTCAGCCTCAAATCGGATCTGTCGGCCGCGCGGCTTCGTCGCTGATCGCGGACCTCGCCGGAGGTCTTAAATCCATCCGTGGTCTCGAGCCGAGGGAACCCCGATACGGCGAAGAAGACGCTACCGCCAAGGGCGATCATCCGCTTGTACGGGCATTCCCGGAAATAGTATTCGTCGGGGACCCGGGCGAAGCCGCGTTCCGTGCGGACCTCAACCTTGCCGCCCCGGCTCTCCCGCGTCCCCCTTTCCTGGTCGCCCGACGACCGCAAGAAATCGAGCCTCTGGGCTGCCGCCGCCCGTAGCCTGTACAGAGTGGAACGGCCGTCCGGAGCAGCGCCGAGGGGGTAGAGGAGATCCCCCTCCTCCGTCCGGATCGGGCTACGAATGCCGAAGCCGGGCAACAACTCCCAGGGCGGGAAGTCCAGGGCGGACAAGCCGACGCGCCTTTCTTTGAGGCGGCCAAGGGATTCCTTCATGAGCGACCGAAAGATCTCTGTTCGCTCCCGCTCCTCGAGGCGGGGATCGAGATCGGGGGCATGCTCGACGACGTAATCATAAGCGTCCTCGTCGAGCCCGGCCAGGGCCTCGCTCAGGACCTGGCTCTCCCGGGCGTCGAGGCGCAGGGTCTCCAGGGCCTGCCGGACGGCTTTCTCGCTTGTCTCTGTCGGCATGGCGCTCCGGAAACCTTCGTTCGTCCCCCGGGCGATCGCCAGCAGCCCGATGACCATGACGTGGGCGGCTAGGGAAAGGACGACGTAGGGGATCAGGCGATCCCGGCCGCGCTGCAAGCGAAGCCGGAAGGCAGACAGAACCGTCTCCCTCCGCGATTGCCGGGCCACGAAGCCGAAAAGATCGTCAGGCGACCGCCCCATCACATGGCCTCCAACGACCCTAACCTATATTCATTCTCTCTTTTGGCGTCGCGTCGCTTCCGGTATCCTGCTATATGCCTTTTTCGCCAGGGATGAGCCAGGTCACCGAATACCTCTTGACGACGTTATACCCCTCATCATCGGGTTCGATCGCGTAGAACTTGCCCTGCCTGAGCACCCGTGCCGTCGGATTGATGAGGTCCTCATGCCTGGGCATGGCGACCCGGCCGATGAATCGTCCTTGGGAGTCGAAGACATCGTGGATATCCTGGCTGTTCCCGGCGGTCCTTTCCCATGTCTGGACGAAGAGATGCCCCCGGTCATCGGCGAAAAAGCTTCGATAATAAGCATGGTATGTCGAATAATCGTAAGTCGGATTGACGCCTGGCGGCGCCCCTCTCTTCAAGAATTCGTCGATATCGGCCTTGCTGACTTTCTGTGGGTCATAATTGCGCCGGATCTTACGGCTCAGGACGCCGCGGCTGTCGAAAATGTCGAACTCGTAGGATGTCGCCTTGCCCAAGATCAAGTGATCTTCTGGGTCCAGGATCCACTTCGTCCTGGCTTTGAACGGGTTATGGCTTTCGTCCGAAGGCTGATCGAAGATATCAGCCAGGACGGCCGTCATATCGGGGTTCATCTTCTTCAAAGATTCCATGCGGTTTCGGATGTCGGTCGAATTGACATAGATGTCGAAGCGCGAGTCGATGACTGGATCATCGGAGAGCCCTCTGACGGGAAGGTTCTTCTGAAACGTACCGTCCAGAGAAAAGAACGCGAGGCGTCTCCCCCCGACGTCGTTGAAGATCAGGGTCTTTGACTTTGCCGGGACCATGATCGAGAATGCGGCCCCGATCTCTCCGGGGCCTTGTCCGTGCCGGCCGATGGCCCGCACGTAAGTGCCTGTCCCGTCAAAGACCTTGACGCAAGCGTCCTGGACGTCGAGAACGTAGAGAAGGCCCTCTCCGTCGACGGCGATGCACCACGGTCTGGCGAGCGCCTGATCTCCCGCAGCAG
>JADGNU010000313.1 GCA_017883305.1 Candidatus Aminicenantota bacterium
TTGACGACGTAGGTCCGGGTCTGGATGGTGGCGATCGTCGGCGCGTAGGTACTCGGCCGGCCGATGCCGCGGGCCTCGAGTTCCTTGACCAGCGTCCCTTCCGTGTAGCGGGGCGGCGGCTCGGTGAATTTCTGCTTGGTCTCGAGCTCCAGGAGCTTGAGGGTCTCGCCGGCCTCGGCCTTGGGCAGAACTTCTTTATCGCTGCCGCCGTTCGGCCAGACGGCCAGGAAGCCGTCGAACTTGACGACCTCGCCCTTGGCCTGAAAGAGGTAGCGGCCGGCCTTGATGTCGAAGGCCGTCTCCTCGATCTTGGCCGCAGCCATCTGCGAGGCGATGAACTTCCTCCAGATGAGCTTGTAGACGTCGTATTCCTCTTTCTTGAGGAAGGGCTTGACCTTCTCCGGCGTGAGCTCGACGTGCGCGGGCCGGATGGCCTCGTGGGCGTCCTGGGTCTTCTTTTTGCTATGGTACTCGTTCGGCTTGGCCGGGACGTGGGCGGGCGAGTAGGCCTGACCGATGTAGGCCCTGGCCGCGGCTTGGGCCCCCTCGGAGATCCGGAAGGAGTCCGTGCGCATGTAGGTGATGAGCCCGGTCGGGCCGGCCTCGCCGATGGCCATGCCTTCGTAGAGCTTCTGGGCGACGAACATGGTCTTCTTCACCGGGAAGCGCAGGAGCCGGAAGCCGTCCTGCTGGAGGGTGCTCGTGATGTAGGGCGGCCCGGGGTGCTTGAGCTTGGGCTTGACCTGGACCTTATCCAGGATGAACGGCGCCCGCTCGCATTCCTCGCGGACGATCTTGGCCTCTTCTCCGTTGTGGACCTTGGCCTTTTTCCCCTCGATCTTGGCCAGGACAGCCTTGAAGGCCGGAGGGTACTTCGCCTCGAGCCGGGCCGTGAACGGCCAGTACTCTTCCGCAACGAAGGCCTTGATCTCCTTCTCCCGGTCGACGATCAGCCGCAGGGCCACGGACTGGACCCGGCCGGCTGAGAGGCCTCGCGCGATCTTCTTCCACAGGAGGGGGCTGATGAGATACCCGGCCAGCCGGTCGAGGATGCGCCGTGTCTGCTGCGCTTCGAGCAGGTTGAGGTCGATCTGGCCGAGGTTCTTGAAGGCCGCCTGGACGCCCTCTTCGGTGATCTCGTTAAAGGACACTCTGAAGATGTTCGGGTTGGCGTCGGCCAGCAGCTGGCTCAGGTGCCAGGAGATGGCCTCGCCTTCCCGGTCGGGGTCGGCCGCGAGAATGACCCGTTCGCTCTCCTTGGCCGCCTTCTTGAGCTCGGCGACGATCTTTTTTTTTTCGAGGATGACTTCGTAGGTCGGCTGGAAGCCGGCCGCGATGTCGATTCCCATCTTCTTCTTGGGCAGGTCGCGGACGTGGCCCATGGAGGCCTTGACGATATAGTCTTTGCCGAGATAGTGGTTGATCGTCTTGGCCTTGGCCGGCGATTCGACGATCACGAGTGATTTCGACACTTACATTCTCCTCTGGAATTCTTTCCCGGGATGCTGGACGACGGCCCCCTTCAATTCGAGGCCGAGCAGGAGCGCCAGGAGGCTCGAGACCGAAAGGCCCGTCCGTTCGGCCAGCTCGTCGATGGGCAGGGCCGCGTCGACGGGCAGCTCATCCAGCAGGCGGCACTCGTCCTGGCTCAGAGAAGCGCCGCTATTTTGCTCTTTCTCGTCCCGCCGCGCAAGGAGATTCTCCCGCCACGGCGAGGGCAGGGCCTCGGCCACATCCTCCCAGGAGGCGACGGGCCTGGCGCCGTCCCGGATGAGGCCGTTCGGGCCTTCGCTCAGCTCGGAGGTCACGTTGCCCGGGACGGCCATGACCTCCCGGTCCTGCGAGAGGGCCAGCTTGGCCGTGATGAGTGAGCCGCTCTTCCGCGCGGCCTCGACGACGACCAGACCGACCGAGAGGCCGCTGATGATCCGGTTCCGGACCGGAAAATTTTCCGCGAGCGGCGGCGTCCCCAAGGCGTATTCCGTCACCACGGCCCCTCGCGCCGCGATGTCGCGGTGAAGGCCGCGGTTCTCCCACGGATACGGAACGTCCAAACCCGAACCGAGCACGGCCACCGTCCTTCCCTTCCTGAGAGCCCCCCGATGAGCACAGGCGTCGATGCCCGCGGCCAGGCCGCTGGCGATGACGCAGCCGCGGTCCGCCAGGTCGCCGGCGAGCTTTTCCGCTACGGCCCGCCCGTAGGGGGTGGGCCGCCTGGCGCCGACGATGGCTACCGCGGGATTTCGAAGAGTCTCCGGATCGCCCTCGCAATAGAGGACGAACGGAGGATCGAAGATCTCTCGCAAGTATCCCGGATATGCCGGGTCGTCTAAGGTCAAGAGAGTATACGCCTTCCGGTCGATATTTTCCAATTCCCGCCTGGCCCGGTCGACGGCTCGCCCGGAAACGATGGCCTCGACGGCCTCGGGAGCCAGGCGAAGCCCATCGAAGTCGGCCTGGGCCGCCCGAAAGACGTCCATGATCGCCGGGAAGCGGCCGGTGAGGCGCCGGGCGGCGGCGCTCGGCCCATAGAAAACGAGGTGAAGGGCCAGCCAACAAAGATCGACATCGTCCACGGGAATCCCTCTGCTCAGAAAGACGACCGGCGTCCTCCGTTTGTCCCAGGCCGCCCCGCGATAGCTGATGTTCATCTCCCGATTCCGGGAGTCCGTCTCGTGGCGGCGAGGGTTATCGCCCCGAAGCCCCCGTGAGGGAAGGGGGGCCGGCGGGAAGCGGAGTCTTCGGAGCGACCTGCAGAATCGCGGCCGAGCACTCGAGGCCACGATTCTGATAAATATCTGGGTCAGGTGTCTTCTTAAGATATCTCTTAAAAGCGCGGCTCCGAGTCGCTCCGCCGCACTTTTAATGGTCCGCTTCGGGGACTCCGCTCCCCGTAGGCGGGGATGCGAGGGGCGAAACCCGAGCAAAGCCAAAGAGAGGATGAACCGGAATCGGGAAAAAGACAGAATCGTTAGCGCCGGAAGAGGAGGGACGAGCCGGTAAAAAAGGTTCCGGCCACGGCCCCGGTCATCAGGCAGGCTAGCGTCGCGGCAAGGAGGGCCCGGAAGCCGATCCGGGAGATGTCCTTCACCCGGGTCGGGA